>RECE01000330.1 GCA_007694165.1 Bacteroidota bacterium | reverse complement strand
GTACAAGATGCATTGGAGTAAATTTTGTGCTCAGGCTTGATATCATGGTCATTTACACCCAGAACGACAGTAGCATCAACATCATCAGCTGATTTGGAGGGTACAGTCAAAACAACTTTTTTGGCACCTGCTTCAATGTGCTTGTTGATTTTGTCGCGGCTGCGGAATACTCCGGTTGCTTCAACTACTACATCAATTCCATGTTCTTTCCAGGGAAGGTTGGCAGGATCTTTTTCTGCATATACTCTTACCTTTTTACCATTGATAACCAGGTTGTCTCCGTCAACTTCTACAGTTCCCGGGAACTTACCATGCACTGAGTCATATTTCAACAAATGAGCAAGAGTTTTGCTATCTGTAAGGTCGTTTACAGCTACAATTTCCATGTCGCTTCTGTTCAAAGAAGCTCTTAAAGTTAATCTTCCTATTCTTCCAAAGCCATTAATGGCAACTTTAATTTGTCCCATATCTAATATTTATTAAGGTTAAAAATTCCGAGTGCAAAGATAAACATTTTTGCTCTATTTGCAATTTTCAACTTGTTCTGAATATTCAAACAAGCTTTTAAAAGGTTTTTTTCTCTTGTTTGTAATTCAAACTGTTAAATGTGATAATTTTGAATGTTAAAGACTGTTCATGTTTACTTTACAAATTTTAATCGTCTTATCAAATGGAGGACTTAACCCTTTTTATGCAGCAAACATTTTTTGGGAATAGTGTATGGCAATATACCTCAATGCTCTTAATCATTCTGGCAGGGGTGTTTTTCAAAAGGTTTGTTTCGCGTTTTTCTAACCGTTTGTTGTTTCGTCTATTCAGAAACTACACCAAAGATATTCCCATTGACAGGTTTCATGACCTGATGCACAAACCCGTGGGGCTCTTTATCATGTTGCTGGTGATTTTTGTGGCTTTCACCCAGGTAAGCTTTCCTGAGCAATGGGATTTGGCTCCCAGAAGTAGTTTCGGCATCAATATGCTTTTGTTTCGTGGATTTTTCATCGCACTCTATTTTTCCATCATATGGATCTTTTTGAGACTGGGTGACTTCATGGGGCTGGTTATGATAAGCCGGGCAACAAAAACCGAGGATAAGTATTCGGGTCAGATCATCCCCTTTTTTGTTGACTTCATAAAAATAATCATTGTAATATTTGGTGTGTTTTTTATTCTTGGAACCATATTCTATGTAAATGTGGGTACGCTGGTTGCCGGTCTGGGAATCGGTGGTCTTGCCATCGCCCTTGCTGCTAAGGAAACCCTTGAAAATCTTATGGGGTCTTTTACTATCTTCCTGGATAAACCCTTTGTTCAGGGTGATATGGTGCGTGTGGCAGGTATTACAGGGGTAGTAGAGAAAGTGGGTTTCAGAAGTACCCGTCTCAGAACCCTTGAAAAAAGTTTTGTTACACTGCCCAATAAGAAAATGATTGATTCAGAGTTGGACAACCTTTCCATGAGAACTTTCCGAAGGGCAAACTTCATGGTAGGTGTTACCTATTCAACTACTCCTGAAAAGTTAAAATCTATCGTGTCGGCTATACAAAGCTACATTGATAACCATCCCAATACCAACCAGGAAGGGAAGGTAAGGTTTCATGAATTTGGACCCAGCAGCCTTGATATTATGATTCTGTTTTTCGTGGATACCATGGACTGGACTACCTACCTGGATGTCAAGGAAGAAATCCTTTATGAAATAATCAGTATTGTGCAAAAAAATGGCGCTGAATTTGCCTATCCTTCAACAAGTGTTTATATCGAAAAAAACATAAACAACCCTTCAAATTAAAGAGTTATGGCAGGTGAAACCAAAACATTTATTAATTTTGCGCCATTATAATAAAATCACTCATTTATAGTTATTACACCAACAAGAAACAGGAAAACTACTCGTACATGATAAAATCGTTTTTATTGCAGGTTCAATTGGGCAGTCAGGCTGCCGCAGATACTTTGGCAGCAGATATGCCTACTGAAGAAACCCTTAATTTCTTTACACTTGCCCTCAAAGGTGGCTTTGTAATGATTCCTCTGCTGATCCTCTCGGTGGTGGCCATTTATATCTTTATTGAAAGATACCTGGCTATCAGCAAGGCCTCCCAGGAAGAGTACAATTTCATGAACAATATTCGCGATTTTATTCACGAGGGGAGAATTGACAGTGCAAAATCACTTTGCAAAAACAACCATTCACCCCTTGCGCGTATGATTTCAAAAGGGATTACCCGCATCGGCCGGCCCCTGAACGATATCAATGCCGCCATTGAAAACGTGGGAAAACTGGAAGTAGCCAAACTGGAGAAAAATATTGCTTTCCTCTCTACGGTGGCAGGAGCGGCGCCTATGATTGGTTTTTTGGGAACAGTAATAGGTATGGTAAAAGCATTCTACAATATGTCTATGGCGGGCAACAATATTGATATTTCGTTGCTGGCAGGAGGTATTTATGAAGCGATGATTACAACCATCACAGGTCTTATTGTGGGTATCATCGGGTACATATGCTATAACATTCTTGTTTCGCGCATCGAAAAAGTAATTTTTATGCTTGAAGCAAGGGCTACCGAATTTATGGACCTGCTGCATGAGCCTGCTTCCTAATTTTTATAACTATGGCAATTAAACTCAGAAATCCAAGAAAAGCAGAATTCAACATGGCCTCCATGTCTGACCTGGTTTTTCTTTTGCTGATATTTTTCATGCTTACCTCCACTTTGGTTGCACCCAATGCCATCAAACTGCTTTTGCCATCCAGTGAAAGCCGCACCATGGCCCGGCAAACCATTACCGTTTATATCAATGCCGAGAATGCTATCTTTCTGGAAGAAACACCCGTTGACCTGGATGCACTGCAAAGTGGCCTGGTTGTTGCGTTGCAAAATCAGGAAAGTGGCTCTGTTGTGCTGCGTGCAGACCAGAGTGTCCCGGTTCAGTATATTGTAAGTGTTATTGATGTGGTAAACAACATCAACGGAATGCTTCAAACACGACATAATGTAATTTTGGCTACCCAGCCAAGAAGATAAACTATGGAAGAAGACAACAAAAAATACAAAAACAGAGCACTTATTGGAACCATTGTGTTTCATGCTGTTCTGATTTTGTTCTTTATCCTGTTTGGCTTGACCACTCCACTGCCCCTTCCCGAGGAGGAAGGTGTGCTGGTAAACCTTGGTTATACCGATCAGGGTATGGGGCAACGTCAGCCTCTCACTTCTTCTCCACCTCCTCCTCAACCCCAGCCTTCGCAATCTACGCAAGCCACAGAAGATATTGCTACCCAAAGTACCGAAGAGTCTGTTGCTCTGCCGGCTTCTCCCAGAGACAGACAACAGCCCAGGGAAGATACAAAACCTGCAGAGAAACCCAGACCCCAGGAAACTGCTCAGCAACAACCCCAACCAGAACCTGAACCCCAGGTAAACCCCAATGCATTGTTTCCCGGACGCGACAGGCAAACTACCACCAGCCAGAATCAGGGCGATGGAAGTGAACCCGGCAACCAGGGACGACCTGATGGCAGCACAGATGGTACCTCAACCACGGGTGGGGGCCAGGGTGATGGACCCTCGTTCAGCCTTTCAGGGCGAAGTGCGAATCATTTGCCGCTTCCCGATTATACCACCCAGTCACAGGGTAGGGTGGTGGTGGCCATTACCGTTAACCGAAATGGCCAGGTTACCCGCGCAACCGCCGGAGCAAGGGGAACAACAACCTCCGATCGCGTTTTGTGGGCGGCCGCCGAAGCTGCTGCCATGAAGGCTAAATTTGATGTAAAAAATGATGCTCCCCATGAGCAAACCGGCACAATTACCTACAATTTTATCAGGCTCAACTGATGAACTATCAGCATACCCTTGATTATTTGTACGCTCAGTTGCCCATGTTTCACCGAATCGGGCCGGCAGCATACAAAGCCAACCTCGATAATACAATAGCTCTTGCAGACTATTTCGACAATCCGCAACATAAGTTTAAAAGCATTCATATCGCCGGAACCAATGGCAAAGGTTCGGTGGCCCATATGCTGGCATCTGTTTTCCAGGAAGCCGGATATAAAACAGGTTTGTGCACATCGCCCCACCTGAAAGATTTCAGAGAACGGTTTCGTATCAATGGTGGCATAATGCCCGAACAGTTCATTACTGACTTTGTTAACAACCACAAGGATTTCTTTCAAACACTTCAGCCTTCCTTTTTTGAATTAACCATAGCCATGACCTTCGACTATTTTGCAAGGGAAAAGGTGGATATTGCCATTATTGAAACCGGCCTGGGTGGCAGGCTTGATTCTACCAATATTATCACTCCCGAATTGTCGGTTATTACCAATGTGGGCCTGGATCATACAAACTTATTGGGGGATACCATTGAAGCTATTGCGAAGGAAAAGGCAGGGATTATAAAAAAGGGAGTTCCGGTGATTGCCGGGAAATGCCGCCAGGAAGCAGCCATCGTTTTTGAACACAAAGCCAAAGTGGCCAACACCAGCATTATGTTTGCTGATCAAAATTATCAGGTCGTTGAATCCGCTGTGCTGGTAAAGGACAATCAACCTTTTTTGCGCCTTACAGTCAATGGAAACGGAGTGCTGAGAAATGTTGATTCTGCGCTTACCGGAACGTATCAACTGGAGAATATCCTCACCGCTTTAGCGGCTGTAGATTTGATCAACCGTAAGGGCAATTTCAGGATACCGGAAGAGGCTCTGAAGGCAGGGTTGAGAAATGTAATCAGCAACACGGGTATTGCGGGCAGGTGGCAGGTTATTGAAAGGAATCCCCTGGTTATTTGCGATACGGGGCATAATGCCGATGGTATAAAAAGCATAATGGAGAATATCCGGCAAACACCGCACAAACATTTGCATTTTGTTTTGGGTATGATGAATGACAAAGACATCAGCGGAATCCTGCAGTTGCTTCCCTGTGACCATACTACCTATTATTTTTGCAGGCCTGATGTTCCCAGGGGGCTCGACACGGGTTTGCTCCGGCAAACAGCAATAGATTCAGGACTTGAAGGGAAAGCGTATTCATCGGTAGGTGAAGCACTGGCTGCAGCCAAAAATGCAGCAGGAAGGGGTGACCTTATTTTTGTTGGGGGAAGCACCTTTGTGGTGGCCGAAGTTGTTTAATGCTGCAGAGAATACTCCTTTTGCATCTTATGCCATATCTGGTCAATGCTCAAAAGTGAATTGGGCATGACAAAGTCCGGGCAAATGTGGTTAAGGTTTTTGAAAACGAACCGCTTACATTCTTTCCATCGACTGGTTTGACTCAGGCAATAATGATACTTATACATTATCCTGATGTCTTCCGTGAGGTTTATCTGGCCTTTAAACAGCTCACATTTGGAGCATAGGGTACATTCATTTCTCATTTAGCTTTTTTTTCCGGGACAAATATACTTTAATTTAACGTATAAACAAGAAAAAGGTTATGCTAAACGGTAAAAAATAATGATGCAGGATATATTTGCTATGACAAGAGGGTATTGTATTCGCTTTTGAAGTATTTCAAATGCAGATTTTCTCCATCAAATCTGGCGTAAGAAAAACTTTTTACCCATTCTCCCGTATTGATGTATCTGGCAGTCTCATTGATTGTTATGTCCATGGGCAAGTGGCGGTGACCAAAAATAAAATAGTTGTAGGGTTTGTGTTTGACCAACTCTTTACAGAAAGATATCAACCGCTCGTTTTTTTCCCCTAAAAATATTTCGTCTTTTTTTCCATTGGCCAACCGGCTTTTTCTGGAGAAATACAGTGCAAGAGACGTTCCGAAGCCAGGGTGCAGCCATGAGAATAACTTTTTACTAACAGGGCTGGAAAAAACCTTTTTAATGAACTTGTACCCGTAGTCTCCAGGGCCAAGGCCATCGCCATGAGCAATAAAGAAAAGCTTTCCATTTATTTCTCTTTCCAAAGGTTTTCGGTGCATTATTACCCCAAGTTCTTTGGTGAAATAATCGAAAATCCACATGTCATGATTGCCTGTGAAATAATGTACCGGAATTCCCGCGTCGGTTATGTTGGCAATTTTTCCCAGCAATCGAACAAAACCTTTGGGAACAACGCTCTTGTATTCAAACCAGAAGTCGAAAATATCTCCCATCAGAAATATTTCCGAAGCATCTTTGCTTGCCTGGTCCAGGAATTCGATGAGCAGTTTTTCTCTTTTCAAACTGCTTTGGTAGTCGGGTATGCCCAGGTGGGCATCGGAAACAAAGTAAATGATATTTTTCTTTTGCACAACTTTCTCTTTGGAGCACAAAGATATACATTCACAATAATATCAGGCTATAGTTTTCAATGCTTTAAGATTTTTGTCCTTTCGCAGGACATGATTATTCACCCAATATTCTTATTTTTTGTATCTTTAGCCGGTCTGATACTTCGAAAAACGGGAAACAAAATATAATATTCAAATCAAAATAAAAAGCTATGAAGAAAATACTGGAAAAGATAAAAAATCTGGAAACCCAGGAAATTGAACCCAATATTCTGAAAACCACACTCAATGCTTTCGACTTTGCCAACGTCGATTATATGCAATATCTGGAGGGAAATACTTTTGACGTTTATCAAAGAGTGATTATCATGGAATCTCCTATTAAGGTGTTTCTTAATATATGGCCTCCTGAGCATCAGCTTTCGGCTCATCAGCATAATAATTTTTGGGGATATATTGCTGTGCTGAAAGGGTTGCTGACAGAGACTTCATTTGTGTATGATGCTGACGATGCGCAGCTTTCCTGCCATCCCCCCAAGAGTTACAGAAAAGGAGAAGTTATCTTTGAACCTCTCAATGTCATTCACCATCTGCAAAACCCATCTCCATCCAAACCTTTGGTTACCGTTCATTTCTATTATCCTCCGGTTTATAATTATGAGGGTGTAATGATTTTTGACATCAAAAAACGCAGGGTCGCTGAGCTTACAGGCAAAGCTCCGGGTATTTCATGGGATCACCCGGCGGATTGCTATGCAAGTATAGAAGAAGATGCCTTTTCGGTAGTAAATCTCTGGTAATTCTTTTAAAACAGCAGCAAATGGAAGTTTCTTCTTGCTTCCATGGGGTTGATTCTTTCAAACTGAATGGAAAAGGTAATTCTTTGATAAAAATCGTCGAGCTTGTTTAGCCCGGCGATTTCTTTTATGTCATTGGAAGCAAACAGCGGAAGGTTTATATTTACAATGTTCCTGAATAGTACCAGTTGCAAACCTCCCACCCACGGAAACTGCTGTGTATTGATGATGTCTTTGCCTGCCCTGTGATAGGTTCCTGCATCCCAATAGAAACGCAGGGGTACAACTGGCAGGTCAAAAGCCATGTTTACTGCCGTTAGCCAGTTCCAGGTGAGTCCTAATGGAGTAGGATATCTGAACCCACCAAAGGTTTGTGTGGTTTGATTG
Source organism: Bacteroidota bacterium (assembly GCA_007694165.1). Lineage (GTDB taxonomy): Bacteria > Bacteroidota > Bacteroidia > Bacteroidales > UBA7960 > SKVR01. The sequence goes on along the minus strand of RECE01000330.1, from coordinate 19,527 downwards.
CCCCAAAAAGTACCGGCTGGCTGGTGGTACCCCATAAAAGTCTGGTCGTAAGTAGCTGCTCTGCCGGGTGTGGTTCCCTGGAGGCTAAACCTGAAATCGGGTCCTGCCGGGTTTTCGGGTTGCAATAGAAATTTCCCGCTAAAAAAACGGATATGAAACCCTTCCTTTTTTGCATTGACAGGAATCAACGCACTGGCAGTAAAGCTGGCCCTGAGCATATTCTCAGCCTGTAAAAACTCAAATGATAATTTGTGAGGATAAAAGGTGCTTTGGTTGTCATGAAACAGTTTGAGCCTGTTTACATAATAATTCTCATTGAAAATAAAGGGTTGGCCAGCGGTAAAACCCAATCTTTCGCGTTGTATCAAAAATTGGGTAAAATCTATATAAGTGGAAATTCTTCTGCTGGAAACAGGCGTATTGATATGGGCCTGCAGAGAGGTTTCAAGTTGAGTGTATTTTCTGTCGTAGCGGCCTGAACTCAGTCCATAGCGTTTTACTTTTGCTCCTGCACGCATAGAATGCAACCTGTGAGAAGAGGGGTAAAACTCTTTGTATGCCCATGCCGTACCCGCAATATCATCGCGAAGTGTACTGTATTTTGGCATCAAAAACCATTCGAAGGAGGAAACAGGGAATACATAGTTGTAAAAGGCAAGACCGGCCATTACTCCATCATTGACATTGTAACCGGTAACCGGCACCCAGTAAATATTGTTTTTACGGTAGCCTGTTAATCTACCCAAAAACTGCAGATGAGGCAATCGGAGATTGCCCTGCCCCGCCGATACTTCCCGACGGTTGTTGTTGCGCTGAATCTCCGGGAGAAGTTCATCATGGTCAATATGAAAGCTGTCGAAAGACTGTCCGGGAAAAAAAACCTCAGTTTCGCCGGCAAAAGAATCAAACCATCGGGTCTCTGTTACATTACCTGGAGTTATGGCAGCTACCGGATAGGGTATGCTAACCTGGCCCTTGTTTCTTATGGTTAATATGTATCCATCACTTTCTTTTCGTATGCTGCGGAGCTCTAAATTGATTTTTTTGTCAGAGCCAATCAAATCATCAAAAAACCATGATACATTCTTTGACGATTCTCTGCTGAACACCTCTCTGATATCGGCGGTACCGGGATGATGGAATTTCCATTGTCTGTAAAAGACCCTCATTATCCTGTCAAACTCCTCTTGTCCGAGATAATTTTCCAGGTATTTGATTGACATGGCAGCCTTGAAGTAGGTCATGGTATAATAATTCAGCTCTGACATTTCTTCAGCATGCGATCCGGCTGGCTGATCCAGATGTCTCGCTGCCTTTAGCATGTACCATAAATAAGGAGTTATGTTATTGTTCAGGTTGGAAATGCCCAGAAACGAAGCAACAGGACTCCCTGATAAAGTGCCCCAATAGCTTGAATCAGGATATTTTTCTTCGAGAAAACGACTTTCATAATAGGTCGCAAAACCTTCGTCAATCCAGGGTTCTTTTCTTTCATTGCTGGCAAGAATACCATAAAACCAATTGTGAAAAACCTCGTGCACGATCACCCTTTCAAGTTCCTTGTCTGAAGTTTTTCGGTCAATAATGGTTATGGCAGGATATTCCATGTCGGCTCCGCCGCTGGTAATGCCCTGAACCGCAGTAACCTGGCTCCATGGATATGGACCCAGCTTTTCTGACATATACTTTACGGATTCTGCAAGGTACCCGTTAACTTTAAACCACAGTGATGCCTGATGGGTGAAAAATGCAAATGTGCTGACTGTTTCACCGCTGTTAAGACTCAGTGAATCCATCAGCACCCTGAATCGTTTGTCTGCAAACCATGCAAAATCGTGAATGTTTTCCTGGTGAAAATGGAGTGTTTTTGTAGTTTTCGAAGAGGGTGGAGGCAAATCAGGTGCATCGGGTCTTTCAGGCCCTTCCAGATAGGTGGATAGTGCCAGTTGGCTGAGGAATGCCTTCTCTTTTTCATTTTGAAGGATTCCGCTGGATGCCACGATATAATTTTCCGGAAGGGTAAGTGAGAGTTGAAAGTTTCCAAATTCGGAATAAAACTCACCCCGATGCAGGTAAGACATAGGATTCCAGCCTGTATGATCGTACACCGCTGGTTTGGGATACCATTGTGTGGCGTAAAAAGCTTCGTTGTGATGGCCAAGCCTCGAAAAGCGGGCATGGGGGAAAACGAGGGAATATCTGATGTGTATAACGACCGTATCTGAGGGATAAAGCGGTTGTTCAGGGTACAGCAATACAATGTCTTCAGCACCTCTGTAGTTGCTCCAGCTTAGCCTCTGGCCTGATGATTCGAATTCGATTGTTGAGTAGCCCCCACGGTCTTCTTCGCTGGCAAAATGAAAGTCGTAATTCCTGTTTTCTATGAGCTGCATTGCAAAAGCAGTCCGATTGTTTTTGTATGCATTGGCCCAAAGATGCATATAAATGGTCCTCAGTGTATCCGGGCTGTTGTTGATATACTCCAGCTTCATTTCTGCATGGAGTGTGCGGTCGTGGTCTGAGAGTTGGGCTTTGATTTCAATGTTGGATTGCTGACGGAAGACACCGGACCCTGAAATGCCTGTAAAGGGGATCAGAAGAAGGGCAAGAAAAACCGGTGTATGATTACAAAACTTCATCAGGATATTTTTCAACAAAAATAATGAAGTTATTGGATGGTCAGAGATTTTCCTGCAACAGACTTTCCAATTCGGCAATGCTGAAGTTTCGGGATATTATTTTCCTTTCTCTGTCAATGAGAACGTAATGAGGAACCTCAGTAATATTGTAAAGATCTACAACGGGAGAATTCATAAATCGCAAATCGCTAACCTGCAGCCATGTGATATTGTCTTTTTTAATGGCATTGGTCCATTGCTCTTTTGTGCGGTCAAGCGAAACTGCAAATATTTCAAACCCCTGGTCCTGATATTGTTCGTACAATTCTCCCAGTAGTGCATTTGCTTCTCTGCAGGGAGGACACCATGCGGCCCAAAAATCAATGAGCACGACATTCCCTTGTAAAGAAGACAATGAACGCTGGTTTCCATTGGGGTCCGGGAGTGTAATATCAGGAGCCATTCTCCCAACAGCAAGACTTTCTTCATTGCGAAGCCTTTTTTGCTCTTCGCGCTTAAAATCATTCACACGTTTTTTCAGGTTAATCACGTGCTTGTTAGACGGGTATGAGTTGCAAAGCGTTCGGCTTAGCCTTTTGAAGTATTCGAAATAGTCGGATTCGGAGATCAGTAGTTTGTCTTCAAAGAATTGATACAGTGCCAGAATTGAGGCCAGAGAGCTGGGGTTTTCTTCTATAATGCGCAATGCAAACTCAACTTGTTCTTCTTTGATTCGATTATACTCGGCTTTAAGCTCATTCCTGAGTTCATCAAAGCCGGGTTCAAATCTGTTTTCGCGGAAAATCGCCCGGAGTGAGTCAGCTCTTTTCATTCCTTCCTGCTGCTTTCTGGTCAGTTTCCAGAGAATTTCTGAACCATAAGAACCTGTAACTTCATATGTTCCTCTTATGTTCTCAAAATCAGCAGTGATAAAGATTTTTTCATTGGGCTCGGCTGCCAGGGTAATAAATTGTCCTTCCAGAGGCCTTAGACGGTAAAATCCCGCATTTTCCAGATAAAGTGTGTAACTGAAATTCCCTTTGTTGTCGGTCAGCAAGGTGTCAATGCTTATTAAATCCGAAGGTGTAAGTTCTTCAAGGATAATCTTTTCCTGTTGGTTAACCCGAAGCTGGCCGGAAAAAACAACATCACCTTCGTTAATCCCATTGTTTTTGTCTTTGCATCCGGCAAAAGCCAGAGTCACAGCAAGTAACGTAAGAAATAATGTTGAAGGATAATTTTTCATTGTCATTAAAAGGCAAAATCGATTAATTACATAAGGCTGCAAATTTATACCAATACCCTGTCGCAATAAATTGTTTAAGAATTTTTAACCCGCAATTTATAGATTAATAGGGCAAATTGGGCTAAGATGTTAATAAAACAAGCTTTGTAAAACATTGAAAGGATAAAAAGCCTGAAGCCAGATATTTCTGATCTGTTTTAGGTCCTTGAACCCGAGGGTTTTGTCATAAGCAAATGAGCTATCATAATGACTACCAATGAGAAGCCAGTACTTAAAAGGGTGCGGAAGAGTATTTGTGGGATTTCGTCAAACCTGAAAACTTCGATAACAAACAACGCCAGGTGATGAAGAAACAGCAAAAGAACAGTGTACAGCAGGATCCATCCCAGTCCATTATTCTCAATTCTGGGTTCAGCCCCCGGGTCGAAATCGGTTTTTATAGAAATGAGTCTTATGATGGCGGGGCGCATAAAGGCCATGAATACGGAAGCTGATGCATGCATTCCCATGGAATCAGAAAACATATCAACCCCAAGGCCACTGAAAAATGCAGCTACAAGCAGCACCCACCCCTTTATGTCGAAAGGCAACAGTAAGATAAATAACGGGTAAATGTGTGGTGTTATATAGCCGCCAAAATAAATATGGTTCAATATAACTACCTGGATAGATATTAAAATCAGAAATCTGCCGGTATGTTTAAAAATATTGAGGTCCATATTAGCTGCTGCTGTTGTTATTTTTGTTTTGCTGCTGTTTCCAGTTCAATGAGTTCGCTCTGGTATAGGTTTGTTACCACATGAACAAAGTTCAGGTTGTTGAAATCATTTGCCAAATCAACCTCAATAGTAAAAAAGTTATCTCCTCTGCGAATCTCATAATCAGAGATTGTTCCCAGAAATATTCCTTCTGGGAAGATGTGAGAAAAACCGCTGGTTACGATAGTATCGCCCTTTTCCAGTTGCACATGCGGAGGAATATACATCATGGTAGCTTTCTCATGATTGTAACCTTCCCATAATATGCTGCCCAGGTGATTGTTTTTCTTGATTTTAGCACTCAGCTGCATGTCGGAATGCAAAAATGAAATAACCGCACTGAAATTGGCTGAAACCTCCTTGACAATCCCAATAACTCCCTGCGGGGTAATAACGCCCATGTCAGGTTTTATACCATGTTTGCGCCCTTTGTTGAGTGTAATGTAATTGTTTCTGTTGCGCACCGAATTGTTGATAACCCTTGCATTGATATAGCTAAACTGCTTGCGGTGAAGGGTGTCATTGAAATAGAATATATGCTGATCCGTTTTCAGGTAAGACCCGGGTATGTTTTCAAGTAATGCATTGTTATCTCTTGCCAGTTCTTCGTTTATGCTTCTGAGATTGAAATACTGAGCAATGTCGCTTCTTGTTTCATACACATTGCCTGTAAGATAGTTGGTTGAATTGATAAAGGCTGAACGCTGGTAAAAATGATTTTGAAAAATCAAAGCAAAGGCAACTGCCTGTAAAAACAAAAACAGGAAAATGAAATAGTGCCTGGCTATGAAGTTAAACAAATTGCGCATAAGAACCGGCCTCTGACCTTAGGGGGTAATTATTTGATAAGGAATGGAAATTTATGAAAGTTTTTCAGGGCAATACCAGTACCGCGTGCCACTGCTCTGAGCGGATCTTCGGCCACATGCACCGGGAGCTTGGTTTTTTGAGAGATGCGTTTGTCAAGCCCTCTGAGCAACGAGCCTCCACCTGCCATGTATATTCCCGTTTTGAATATATCTGCAGCAAGTTCGGGTGGGGTCATTTCCAGTGCGGTCAGCACAGCCGCTTCAATTTTGGTGATGGATTTGTCAAGGCACTGGGCTATTTCGGTATAACTTACAATGATTTCCTTGGGAATTCCTGTCATCATATCTCTTCCGTGAACTGCAATGTCAGCAGGCGGGTTCTCCAGTTCGGTAGTTGCAGCACCTACTTCAATTTTAATTCTTTCGGCGGTACGCTCACCAATCAATATATTGTGCTGCTTGCGCATATACTCTTCGATGTCGTAGTTGAAGTCGTCACCGGCAATTCGGATTGACTTGTTACAAACAATACCCCCCAGGGCAATTACGGCAATTTCGCTGGTTCCGCCCCCTATGTCCACAACAATGTTTCCGGTGGGTTCCAGTACGTCAATTCCAATACCGATGGCAGCAGCCATGGGTTCATGAATGAGTCTTACCTCTTTGGCACCGGCCTGCTCGCAGGAATCGCGCACGGCACGTTCCTCTACTTCTGTGATACCCGAAGGGATACAAATTACCATCTTTAAAGAGGGTGGAAAGAAAGGCTTTTTGGTCTCGGTCATTTTGATGAACTCCCTTATCATGGCTTCTGCAGCCTGAAAATCCGCAATAACTCCATCCCTTAGCGGGCGCAGCGTCTTTATATTTTCATGGGTTTTACCATGCATCATCATAGCTTTTCGACCCACAGCAATTACTTTGTTGGTCGATCGCTCAATAGCTACTATAGAAGGTTCTTCAACTACAACTTTGTCGTTGTGGATAATGACAGTATTGGCAGTGCCAAGGTCAATTGCAATTTCTTTTGTCAGGAAGGAAAATAAACCCATTGTTGTATAATTTAAAAGTATTTTTTTAGTGTTTAAAATGTCTGGTGCCAGTCATAATCATAATCATAGCGTGTTCGTTGCAAAAGTCTGTTGATTCTTTGTCTCTTACTGAGCCCCCCGGCTGAATAACTGCGTTGATCCCTTCTTTGTGAGCAATCTCCACACAATCCGCGAACGGGAAAAAGGCATCGGAGGCCATTACTGCACCCTTGAGTGGATGATTGAACTCTCTGGCCTTTACAATGGCTTGTTTGAGTGCATCTACCCGCGAAGTTTGCCCGGTGCCTGAAGCCAGCAGTTGTTTGTTGGCTGCCAGTACAATTGCATTGGATTTGGTGTGCTTTACGATTTTATTGGCAAATAAAAGATCTTCTGCTGTATTGTTATCAGGGGCACTCTCAGTAGCTATGCTCCAGTTTTCCTGCGGTGTTTGCTTTGTATTGGCTGATTGAGCCAATACGCCATTCAGTGCAGATCGGAAGTGCCAGTTTTGCTGATTTAAGTTGTTTAACTTCAGTATGATCCGGTTTTTCTTTTGTTTTAACACCTGCAAGGCTTCGTTTTCGTAATCGGGAGCCAGTATAACTTCAAAGAACAATTCATTGATATCATACGCAGTATCCCTGTCAATGTTACGGTTTGCAATCAAAATACCACCAAAAGCTGAAATGGGATCTGAGGCAAGTGCATCGCGGTAAGCATCCCTGATATTTTGCCTTGTTGCAAGTCCGCAAGCATTGGTATGTTTGATTATGGCGAAGGTGGGTTCGTCGAACTCGGAAATGAGTGCAACAGCTCCGTCAATGTCAAGCAGGTTGTTATAGGAAAGCTCTTTGCCGTGCAGCTGTGTGAAAACCTGGTTTAAATCTCCATAGAAAAAGCCTTTCTGATGAGGATTTTCACCATAACGCAACTCCTTGTGCTCTTGAATGCTTTTCTTGAAACTGCTTTGATTGTCAGGCGCAAGGTAATCATGTATGGCTGTATCATAGTGTGATGATACATTAAAAGCATGGGCTGCAAATTCCTTTCGCTGGCTCAGGTGGGTTGCATTGTCCTGGTTTCTGAGAATTTCGGTGGCCGCGGGGTAGAGGTCTGAAGAAGCCACCACCCAGGTGAACTGAAAGTTTTTGGCTGCAGCTCTGATGAGAGAAATACCACCAATGTCAATTTTTTCGATGATTTCATTTTCTTCTGCTCCACTTTCCACGGTTTTCTCAAACGGATACAGGTCTACGATTACCATATCGATAGGGGGTATCCCGTGAAGGCTGAGCTCGTTTAGGTCTGATTGGTTATCTCTGCGGTGCAAAATACCTCCGAAAACTTTTGGATGCAGGGTTTTTACCCGGCCCCCAAAAACCGATGGATACTTTGTGAGTTCTTCAACGGGTATCGCTTCCCATCCCATATCTCTGATAAAGTTGAGCGTTCCGCCTGTTGAATAGATCGTTACACCTGATTGAGCAAGTGTTTGGATGAGTTCGGTTGCCGGTTCTTTATGGAATAGGCTGATGAGGACGCTTTTTACAGGGGTGAGATTGTTTTTCTCCATTTTTACAAAAAGTAATTTGGGTTTTTGAATTAACAAAAGTAATCATTATGATGGCAATGTATTGGGTATAATTACTGAAAAAACAGCAATAAGGCACGGGGATGAATGCTGATTTGAATGCTCGCAACAGCCATGTTCGCTTAAAGTGTAAACTGCTGTGTTAAAAGAGTGTTTCGGAACCTTGGAAGTGAAAAACTGTGTATCTTTGCGCAATAAATAAATTTTGTTAAAACGCATAAAACTGAGAACTCATGGCCTTTCTATCAAAGGAAAAGTTATTTTCCGGAAAATGGTTTTATTCTTATATGCTCATACTGGTGGGCAGTTTTATCATGGCAGCAGGTTTTGTGTTTTTCATAAGCCCTTATAAACTTGTTCCCGGGGGTGTGTATGGTATCGGAATTGTTCTGTATCATCTTACGGAAGGGGTTATACCAGTTGGTCTGACAGGGCTGGCTTTTAATATTCCTCTTACAATTATTGGCATCAGGGTGCTTGGGCCTCGCTTTGGGGTCAAAACAGTTGTAGGGTTTATCCTGACATCCATTTTTATTGATGGCCTTGCTTACTTCTGGGGCAACCAACCTTTGGTTGAGGATGAGGCTTTGCTCTCATCCATTTTTGGAGGGATCCTCATTGGGTTTGGCCTGGGGCTTATTTTCAAGGCAAAAGCGTCTTCAGGGGGGTCTTCCATCATGGCCATGCTGGCTACAAAGGTTACAAGGGTTCCTGTGGGTCAAACACTTATGGTTATTGACTCTGTAATTGTGCTGGTGGGGCTTGTGGCTTTCAGACAGTGGGAAATACCGCTATATTCCTGGATTGTGATATTCATCACAAGCAAAGTAATCGATATTACCATGGAAGGGATGAGTTATGAAAAGACTGTTTTTATTATTTCCGACCGGTACCAGGAGATTAGCGAAAAAATTCTGTACGATCTGAAACGAGGGGGGACAGTTATTGAGGGTAAAGGGATGTATAACAATGCAGATAAGAAAATAATCTTTGTAAATGTTACCCGTCGGGAGCTTTCCATGCTTACAGAGTATGTCAATGAGATTGATCCCAAAGCTTTCCTCACCGTTATTGAAGCGTCTGAAATTCTTGGTCAGGGCTTTAAGTCACTGGAAGGCAAGGTGGGCGATGCGCATTAAGGCATCATTTTTTGCCTGGACTGCTTTCTGAACCCCCAGAGGATAAACAGCATATTGAGCAGGATAACAGCTGTGATAAGCACATGAATATGGTCGTAGGTATAGCCCTTGTCGATGAAGAGACTGTATAAAACAGGACCGGCCGCTGTGCTGGAAATCATTACAAAAGTGAAAATGCTTCTGATGCTTCCCAGGCTTTTTACTCCATAAGTTTCAGCATATAATGCATTGCCGGTGGTCGGGTTTGCTCCTGCCGAAATTCCTGTAAGAAACCAGAATATGACAGCAGCTGCCGGATGACTGAACAGTATCAGTACCCACAGGCCTATTGCCATGGGAATCAGTATAAAGGGGAATATTGTTCTTGCCGAAAAACGGTCAATGGCAGGGCCTGTTAAAACAGAAAACACGAGAGAAGAAATGGCATAAGCGGCAATACTCAGAGCCATCCATTCTATCGACCAACCCTTGAAGCCGGCAATAAAAGTTTGGAAAAAAAATATCGCAGTCAGGGTAAAACCTGTTATAAATGCTGTGGGGGCATAAATGTAAAAGTTAAGGTCTTTTACGATTTGTTTCTGACTCCAGAACCTTTCGACTTTGGGAGCGGGTTTTTGTGTTTTTGAGGATTGCCCTGAAGAAAATTCTTCTACCACTTTTTTGCTGTCAAAATTCTTAAGCAGGAAAAATGAAAGGGGCACCAAGGTTACCAATATAAACAGCCCGCTGACGAGGAATGATTCCCGCCATCCTATAGCCAAAATGATGGATACAATGGTGATAGGGAAAATAGCTTCAGCCAGGGGGAAGCCCAGGAAAGCGATGCTGAGTGCTTTGCCCCGTGCCTGGGTAAAGTACCTGCCCATAGAAGTCATGGCGGTATGAGAGAGCAAGCCCTGCCCAAAGAATCGCAGCAGGAAAAAACCCGCGAACAGCATAATGAGATTAGTTGAGAACCCCGCTATCGTATTGGCCAGTATGATGCCTGCAATAACTACCATGGTAAACTTTATCAGGGGAATGCGATCGATAAGCTTTCCGGCAAAAATAATGGCAAAGCCGCTGCATAAAGTTGCGGATGCATAAATGGTGCTGAACAGAGACTGGCTTATGCCAAACTCACCAATAATATGAGGAATGTAAAGGGATAAAAGAAAGGTTTGTCCAAAACCTGAATAAAAGGTTAGAATAACGGCAAAAAGCAGAATTTTCCAGTTGTTGAGAAAAAACCGTGTATAATCCATGTTACACTACCTCCCAGGAAAAATGAAATTTCAGATCAGGAAAGTTCTCCATTGAGCGTTTCAGAAGCCATTCCGATTCAGCCAGGAAAACATGATTGCCATACTTGTCAATTACCATGTTGCGGTGTTTTTGACTGATGAAATCCTGCAATTGCGCCATGTTGCTGGTGGTAACCCAAACAGCTTTGTAAAAGTTAAGGTAATCGAAGCGGCATGATGCACCATACTCATGAAGCAGGCGGAATTGAATTACTTCAAACTGCAATTCACCTACCGTGCCGATTATACGCCGGTTGCCGGGCTGCTGGGTGAAAAGCTGGGCAACACCCTCGTCGGTGAGCTGCTTGATCCCTTTTTCAAGCTGCTTTGCTTTCATAGGATCGGTATTGATCAGTTCCTTAAAGATTTCCGGCGAGAAGGTAGGGATTCCCTTGTAGACTATTTTTTCGCCTTCGGTGAGGGTATCTCCAATGCGAAAATTTCCTGTGTCGTAAAGGCCCACAATATCTCCCGGGAAAGCTTCTTCAATAATGCTCTTGTCGTTGGCCATAAAGCTGGTGGGATTGCTGAACTTGAAGCTTTTGCCCATTTTTACATGCAGGTAGTTTTTGTTCCTTTCAAATTTTCCTGAACATACCCTTAAGAATGCAATCCGGTCGCGATGGCGTGGGTCGAGATTGGCATGGATTTTAAATACGAATCCCGAAAAGTTATCTTCCTCGGGCCTTACATCTCTGATATCTGTGGTGCGTGGGGCAGGGTAGGGGGCTAAATCGATAAAAGTATCCAGCAATTCTTTTACTCCAAAATTGTTGAGTGCGCTGCCAAAGAATACCGGTGCTACTTCTCCGGACTTATAGTTTAGTACATCAAAAGGATCATAAACTCCTTCAATAAGTTCGGCTTCCTCTCTCAATATATCGGCCTGCTCTTCAATAAGGGTGTCGAGCATGGGATCGTCCAGCGATTGGATTTCCGTTACATCATCTTCGAGCTTTTGTTTGCTGGGTTTGAAAAAATAGATGTTCTTATTTACCAGGTGGTAAACTCCCTGGAAGGTTTTTCCCATGCTGATGGGCCAGGTGAGAGGTCTTACGCGGATGTTCAGTTTTTCTTCTATTTCATCCAGTATATCGAAGGGATTCTGCCCTTCGCGGTCCAGTTTGTTGACGAAGATGATAACCGGGGTGTTGCGCATACGGCACACCTGCATAAGCTTTTCCGTCTGGGTTTCTACCCCTTTGGCATTGTCAATCACAAGAATTACACTGTCAACGGCCGTGAGAGTACGGTAAGTGTCTTCGGCAAAATCCTGGTGGCCCGGAGTATCCAGGAGGTTGATTTTTATTCCTCTGTATTCAAACCCCATCACCGATGTGGCAACAGAGATGCCACGCTGACGCTCAATCTCCATAAAATCTGAAGTAGCTCCTTGTTTTATCTTGTTGGACTTTACCGCGCCCGCGGTTTGAATGGCACCGCCAAAGAGCAGGAGTTTCTCGGTAAGAGTGGTTTTTCCTGCATCGGGGTGGCTGATGATACCAAATGTGCGTCTTCTGTTGATCTCGGTTTGAAGTGGGCTGGCTTTTGCTGTTGAGGGTATGGTGCTTGAATTCAATTTGTTGCGGCTTAGAAGTTATTGTTACAGACTCCCCGTGGAGGGGGCGTTGAATTTTCTGCAAAAGTACACAATAATAAGAAGATAAAAAACCCTGCCGATGAGAGCTTCTTTCCGGCATGGAGTTAGAAATATTATACCTTGTTTTTTGAAATTTCAGCCTTTGGAAAAGCCTTCACTTTACTTCTCCAGTGTTTCGAAATACTGTCTGATCTCCATCTGGGCAAGGCCGTAGTCAGTTGCCGACAAACCGTTGTTGTCTCTGGCAAAGCGGTCAGCACCTTTGTCGATCAAAAGTTTTATCATTTCCAGGTTTCCTTCCATTACCGCTTTGATTATGGGTGTTCTGCCCGCTTTGTCAGTAATTTCAATATCAGCGCCATGGTTGATCAACTCCCTGTGCACCGGAATCCTGTTTCTGTAAGGGTGCATCATAATGACGGGGGTACCTTCCGGATTTTTGGCATTCATATCGGCATTGTGAGCAACAAGCAGTTTTACCATTTCTACATTGTTTCCATCTTCCATGGCCCTCATGAGCGGAGTAAGCCCGTTAAGATCAAAGGCATTGGTATTGGCACCGTATTCCAGCAGCAGTCGTGTTCCGCGAATATTTCCTGCGTTAACGGCCACCATCAAAGCAGTAGCTCCGTTGAGGGCCCGCATTTCCAGTTGCGCTCCGTTATTCACCAGGTAATTCATTATCCTGTTGTTGCGCTGTATGGTCGCTTCCATCAACGGTGTGAAACCAATATGATTCTGGATGTTGACATTGGCATTGTTCTGAACAAGCAATACTATCATCCGGTAATGGTTTACCTCCGATGCTCCAATGAGCGGGATGTATTGAGGATTGCCGTCTCCATCGGGGTTGTCGCCCCGGGTAAGAAACCGATTGACCCTCGACTGGTTATCGTCCATTACGGCATTGTACAATCTTGACTGGGCAAATACATCTGCCGAAATACAAAGGATGGTAAAAGTTAAAATCAGGCTGAAAATATTGGATTTCAGGTGAGTAATACTTCTCATAGGTGAATTGTTTTGGTTGTGACAGTTTGTTTTCTCAAAGATTGAATTATAAACTTAAAAACCCGTAAAATTAAGGAATTTAAGTAGTATATTTTTTACGCATTTCGCCTGTTTTCCCAAATATTTTGCACGGCATTGAGCATATAGACCATAAAGCTTTGTATATTTGCAAATCTGACAATAATCCGACCAAAACACAAACAACAGCAAATGGATAATACCGTGTACCCTGATAATGAATCAGATATTTCCATGAAACATACTGGTTCTGAAAAAAGAACAAGTTCTTTTTTCGGCATTAACCCAAAGACCATGCTTCGGACTTTCATCTTTGTTTTTGCCCTGATCCCCACTTTAGCCCTTTACTCTCAGTCACCTGCAGACACTGAAAAAATCAAGAGCCGGCTTAGCGAATACCCTGAAGTATATTTAAGCATTGAATCCCGGTTTTACTCCCCTGAACTGGCGCTGCTTGCCTCTATGGATTATTCAGAGGTTGACAGGGTTTTTTTGTATGTAAATCGTGAAGCTTTTGACCATATCGAAAACCAGGGCATTGAATTCAGGGTTGAGAAAAGCCCGGGCACTGTCGACTTCGATCTCAACATGCTTGATGTGGATGAAATACTGCAAAAAAGCCTTACGGATACATGGGATTTTTATCCTACCTATGAAGCTTATGTTGCACTGATGTATCAGTTTGAGCAGGATTTTCCGGATCTGGTAAAAATTCATAATATTGGTACTACCGTTATGGGCAGGGACTTGCTTTTTGCCCAGATAGGTCCCGATGTTGATCAACAGAGGGATGTTCCGCAATTTATGTATACTTCCACAATGCATGGAGATGAAACGACAGGTTTTATCCTCTCGCTTCGGTTGATTCATCACCTGATAAACAATTACGGAACCGATGCTGAGATCACCCAGTTGATGGATCAGGTGGAAATATGGATCTGCCCCAATGAGAATCCTGATGGAACCTATACAAACAACAATGCCACCGTAAATGGTGCCACTCGCTCCAATGCCAACGGAAAAGACCTGAACCGCAATTATCCCGGACCTCATCCCAGCCATCCCAATCCCCCGGTGATGCCCCTGCAGCCCGAAACCCTGGCCATGATAGAATTTGCTGAAAGCAAGAATTTTATCATGTCTGCCAATATGCACGGAGGTATAGAACTGGTAAACTACCCGTGGGACAGCTGGCTTTCCTCACAACAATTGCATGCGGATCATGACTGGTGGGGGTTTGTAATGTATGAATACGTGGATACCGTGCATGCCTATTCTGTTCCTGGTTATATGACCGGGATGGGTGATGGAGTTACCCATGGAGGAGACTGGTATGTGGTTTACGGAAGCAGGCAGGATTACTTTAATTACTTTCACAGTTGCAGGGAGTTTACCCTTGAACTGAGCAATCAGAAGCTTCTCAGCCCCAGTCTGCTTCCGGCACACTGGGAGTACAACTACCGTTCGCTAATCAATTACATCAAGCAGGCTACATATGGATTTCACGGATGGGTAAAAGATGCCCAGGGAGGTGAACCCCTATTGGCCACTCTGCATTTGAAAGAACACGACCAGTTAAATTCGGAGGTAATTACCCGCATGCCCAACGGTTATTTTAGCAGGCCGGTAATTGCCGGAACCTATGACATTGAATTCATTGCCGATGGTTTTCAGCCTGTCTCCATGGATGGAGTCACCATAAGCAATTATGAACGCATGGAACTGAAAGTATTCCTGGGAGAAAATGTGCAGGCCTTGTATGTTTACGCGTCGGATGATGAGGGGGGAAGTGTAAGTGGCTCCGGTATCTACCCTGCAGGGCATGAAGTTCTGATTAGTGCTGTCCCTGAACCCGGGTATGAGCTTTTGTACTGGGAAAATGCACAGGGAGATATTGTCAGCGAGATGCCTGAGTTTACCCATACCATGACTTCAGAAAGCATTGTGTTTTATGCGGTGTTTCATGATGTACCCACCGAATTTGCTGTCCATTTTGCTGCCGGAGAGGGTAGCGGAAGTGTTGCTGCACGCATTGACGGTATGTGGATTTCCAGCGGTTTTGTGGCACCTGCAGGAAGCGACGTGGAATTTATCGCTACACCCCAAACCGGATATGAAGTTTCCTCATGGAAGGTAAACGGAGTAATGATTCCCGGCTTTACCGGAGGGGAATACCTGGCAGAGGATCTGCAAACTGTTATCAACCTGACCACCAACTTCTCCCAGATTCACTACCTGCTGGATATTGTTGTTGAAACACCCGGCAGTGGACAGGTTTATGTAACCCCAAACAATGAAACGTTTCATTACGGGCAGACTGTAAATCTTTCAGCTGTCCCTGCCCATGGATATGTGTTTCAGTCATGGGTTGATAATAATACAGAAGAGGTGCTTTCTGTTTACGATACTTTTGCATTTTCAATGCCGGCTCATAATATGGATATTACAGCTGTTTTTGAACATCCCAGCCATATGGCCGAAAATCATCCAACTGCTGTCAGGGTATTTCCCAACCCGGCCAGGGATCAGCTATCGGTGGAAGCCGATTTTGCCATGGAGAGCCTTGAGCTGACCGACGAAAGCGGGAAGGTGATTCTGAACAGAACCATCCTCAACAGTCGCAGCTACCAGATTCCGCTGCACTCCGTAGCGCCGGGATTTTACCTGCTCAGGATTCAGGGTGCTGAAATTACTGCGGTGAAGAAAGTACAGGTTTTTTGATTTGGGCTTGTTTGTGACGGTGCCACTTCCAGTGACCCCGCCACTAATCTAAGCACTGTGGTCTGACGGCTTCAAGCTAGTGTGACCCGGCTAAGCGGCATTTAACTTCGTTGAGCTCCCTGCGGTCGGTTGTAAATTCCGCTCAGCCGGGGTCCCGACCGGACAAGGGCTCTCGTCCGGTGGCGACTAAAGTTCGCCTCCGGACTAAAAAGAAGCACTGCATTACGGGATCCTGAGCGGACTTTCTTAATTTAGCGACTTACACCATTAGCACTGCACCGTATTGATGGCACTGTATTTTCAATTAGCAACGAGCGAAGGGTCTCGTCAATGTTTCTACGCATATTCTTTTGACCCCGCTAAGCGGAAATTGTATTTCCGCTTTCATGCACCGGATAATTTGTAATTATCCATCACTCACTATGGGTCATCAACCAAAGGTTTTCTTGCTTCATAATATTTTGTAATGCTCGTTTTCCCTGATTATTGAATTACAAATTCAACCGTGTTTTGAGCGGAATTACAAATTCCGCTCAGCGTTGAATATGAAGATGTCAAAAAAAAACAGGGTTTATGCGATGGGAATCTTCCCGGCATAAACCCTGAAATATTGTATTTAAAAAGGGAAGCTCCTAATCGGGGCTATTGCTCCTTTTCTTCCGTGCTGCTGATAGCACTCTGAAACTCATCCATCAGCTCGGTGAAAATCTCTTTGACCGTGGTAATTTTCGTAGCCAGATAGGCATTGGTTCCGGCAAAAGCGTAACCACTATTCATGTTGCCTTTATAGGCATTGTACAAAGCAGTGACGATGCAATAAGGACTGCTGGAAACATCGCAGGTTCTGATGCAGTGAAAAGGACATTTCAAGGGTGTTTTTAACCCCGCCTTTACTTTGTCGATAAAGCTGTTGTGCACGGCTCTTCCGGGCATGCCCACAGGGCTTTGTATGATTTCAATATCCGCTTCGGTGGCATCTATATAGGCCTGCTTAAAGCCCGGTGACGCATCGCATTCTTCGGATGTGACAAAGCGTGTACCCATCTGCACACCCTTGGCCCCTTTTTTCATGATCTTGTAAATATCATGGCCGGTATAAATGCCTCCGGCAGCAATAACAGGAATGCCCTGGTTGTATTTGTCTTCGAAAGGTTTTACGGCATCGGCTACCTGCGGTACCAGCTCTTCCAGGCTGTGGTTGGCATCGTCAATCTGGTTGTTTTTGAAACCCAGGTGACCGCCGGCCTTTGGGCCTTCTACCACGATGGCATCGGGCAGATAATCGAACAGTGTTTTCCATTTGTCGCACAATATTTTGGCGGCTCTGCCCGAAGATACAATGGGCACCAGTTTGGTTACGCTGTCTGGAGTAAGGTATTTGGGCAGGTCCATGGGCAGACCGGCTCCGGAAAAGATTACATCCGCTTTTTCAGCTATGGAGGTGCGCACCAAATCTGCAAAATTGGTCATGGCCATCATTACATTTACGCCGATGACGCCTTGTGTTTTTTCTTTGGCTTTTCTGATTTCAGTTCTCAGCCCTTCCATGTTGGCTTCAAGATAGTTCAGCGCTTTGTTGCGGTGCACAAGGCCTAAGCCTGCTGCCGAAATTACTCCTACGCCGCCCTGATTGGCTACTGCCGAGGCAAGACCCGACATGGATATGCCTACGCCCATACCGCCCTGGATAATGGGAACGGGAATGATTAATCCCCCGATGTTTAGTTGTGTATTCACTGTATTGTATGCTTTTATATTTAAACAACTGTAAAAGTACTGCTTTTCTAAATATAATGAACTTTTCGGGCATTAATTGTTATAAATTGTGAGAAGGTTTTGTGCGGCGGGTGCACTGTCCGCGCGGGCAGCACTATGTGCAGAAAGACGATTCCTGTCGCTGATTTTGTGAAGAGTACTCAATTGATTGTCAGACAGGATATGCGAACAAAACACCCGGTATCGGGTTATTAAAATGTGCAGACTGCTGCTGTTAATTGCAGGATTGATTATGTATAAAACAGGGCATCTATAAGACGATTAAGCCTAATCCCGAAAAAAAAATCGATATGAACTATCCAAAATTACAATCCTTTTCAACAACCCTTTTAGCTATGTTCTTTCTGATGACTTTAAATGGCAATGTGAATTCAAACCCTGCAGCTTCTGATGAGACCCTGTTATTTGACTTTGGTACTTTGGAGAATATGGACGACTGGCTGATAGTCAATGATGGCGTAATGGGTGGTTTGTCCCGGAGCAGTTTTGTTTTGAGCGATCGCAATACGGCTGTTTTTTCCGGAATTGTAAGGCTGGAAAACAATGGGGGATTTGCCTCCGTCCGAACCAGAGCAATGCAGTTTCAGCTCGACGGATTTAAAGGTATTCTGATTCGGGTTAAAGGAGACGGAAAAACATACCAGTTCAGATTGCGAACCAGCGACCGGTTTGATGGAGTAGCCTACCGATACCACTTTGAAACCAAAGCAAACCAGTGGCAAACCATCGCTATTCCTTTCGACGAATTTGTGCCTGTGTTCAGAGGACGCATATTGCGCGACGTAGAACCTGTCTCTCCCAAAAATATTCAACAAGTGGGAATCATGGCATCAGATAATCAAACCGGCGAATTCCAGCTGGAGATTCAATGGATCAAATCTTACCGATAAGAGGATGGTATTTGCTCTCCATTTCTTTTGGGTTAAGCGATATTCAAATTGTCAAACCCAAACCGAATTGTTAAGATTGGGTTTGGAAAAAAGTTAATCTGACAAATTGTTGCTTATGTTAAAAATGAAGGTTGTAGTGTAGTTCTAACAAACATTTAACCAACCCTAAAGATAAGATTTGATTAAAAATTAGTAAATTTGAGTATTATAAAAGTAAAATTATGACTGATATTCAATTATATACAAAATTATCTGGACTGCCAGCACATTTAAAGTCAGAGGTGGCTGATTTTATAGATTTTTTAAAATACAAATCAAAAAGAGATGATAATAAAAGTGTAAAAAGGTTCCCAGGCAAGGCTAAAGGACTAATAAAAATGAAAGATAATTTTGATGAACCAATTGAAGGATTTAAAGATTATTTACAATGAACTTACTAATTGACACCCATGCATTGATTTGGTTCATTACCGATAATGATAAATTGCCCCTTAAGACCAAACAGATAATTGAAAACAAAGAAAACAACTGTTACGTTAGTATTGCCACATATTGGGAGATAGGTATAAAAAATTCAATTGGCAGACTTGAGTTAAATACTGATTTGGAGACAATTTTCCAAATAATTGAGGAACCTGGCTTTGAAACCCTGCCTATAACAATAAACCAAATATTGAAAAATACTTATTTAGAGTTTCATCATCAGGATCCTTTCGACAGAATTATTGTTGCACAATCCTTAACTGAAAAAATGACAATTATAACCAGGGATAGTCAGTTTGTGAATTACAATGTGCCGATAATTTGGAAAAAATAGTCAGCATACGGTATTAATTAGAAACAGGACCAGAGCTTTGCGAGAGCTTTTGGAGCTCTGGACACGTGCATAGCAACCTACCCCGGCAACCTTTGCCTGTTGACACAGAATATCTCCCTGCAACCCAACCTCACAACCAAAACCCACAAAAAATAAAAACAATTTATTTTGTCGGATAAAAACCATTCGTCATGTTAAAAAATGTTTATATTTGGT
>RECE01000270.1 GCA_007694165.1 Bacteroidota bacterium | reverse complement strand
GCTCAAAGTGCGAAAAATGGAACCGGCCATAGCCATGAGGCAGGAGTAAAGGCAGCTAAGTCGCATTTGGCAGCAAGGTCCGCTCAAAATAACTATTTTGCATTTACCCTTCTCACATTTGTTTCCGGCTGCCGGTCAATCAGGTAATTGTAAGGGTCGATGCCTGCATCTCGCGGCTGGGCCGATACCCTGCGCACAAAGGTATTTTCAGCCTGGGTAATATACACCCGCTCGTAATGCAGGGGTTCGCCCAGGCGCAGCCCGTTTACAGGTCGTGCAAAGATACCGATGTCTATGTAGTCATTTAAAGGCACTGGAGTTTGCACACCCAGCGAGTCAGCCCTGAACTTTTCGCTCAAGGTGGTGAGGGTTACCACGTATTCGTCGCCGTCTTTCTCATACGTGGCATTCACCACACGGTTCGAAAACAGGGTAATGGTTTCGAAGAGGTCATCAATAACATATTGCAGCGAATCAGGGGTTACCTGACGGAAAGCGCGCACTGCGCTCATTGAGGTAGCGTAAGGCGGCTCCCGGTATGCGTATTGTTCCAGCAGGGATACCAGTGCTTTGTTCACCTTGTCTTCGCCAATCATCTCCTTCAGGTAATACATGGCAATGGTGCCCTTGTTGTAGAAGATGTAACCCTGCTCTTCCACCTCCATCAGGGGCCTTTCGGCCTGGCGTTCACTGCCCCTGCCCCGCAGGTAACCATTCATTTCGTGACGCAGGAAGGTGTGCATCTGGTCGCGACCGTAGGCCTGTTCCATCACCATCAGAGCGCTGTACTGGGCAAAAGCCTCGCTTAGCATCTCTGCACCCTGCATGCGGGCACCCACCAACTGATGAGCCCAATACTGATGCGCCATTTCATGGGCTACGACGTAAAACACCGGATCAATGTCGCCGGGCTGCAAGTTTCTAAGATCGCTGACAAAGCCGATCCCCTCGCTGTAAGGCATTGTTCCCGGAAAAGCCTGGGCAAAACGCGCATAACGCGGAAACTCAATAATCCTGGCCTGCCGGTGATGATAAGGGCCAAAGTTTTCGGTAAAATACTCTAATGAGTGGCGAAGGCTTGCCAGCATATTGGGCACATTCATGGCATGGCGGGCAACGTAATACACCTCCAGATCCACATCGTTCCACCGCTCACGGGCAACTTCATACCTTGCTGAAATGAAAGAATAGAAGTTCAGTGAAGGATGATCCAGCTCATACTCAAAATAGCGGCGATCACCATCAGTCCATTCACGGATGAGGCTTCCCGGGGCAACGGCAATTTGATCGGTGGCGGTGCTGATCACCGATCGCATGGACACCCAGTCGGAATCGGCACTGATGTATTGATTGCCACGGCTTGCCATGTCGTTTTCATCCAAACGGGGCATGCGTTGGCGCTCGGGAAGCCCGAGCCTGCTGCGCCGGCTCGGACTGACAATCTCGGCCATGGCTAAGTAGCCCATAAAGGGCATAATATTCCAGTTGTTAAAAAAGGTACCGTTTGGGTTGAGGGAAGTGAAAGATACTTCGTTCTCAAAACCCCTGGT
Source organism: Bacteroidota bacterium (assembly GCA_007694165.1). Classification (GTDB taxonomy): domain Bacteria; phylum Bacteroidota; class Bacteroidia; order Bacteroidales; family UBA7960; genus SKVR01. The sequence continues at coordinate 4,995 of RECE01000270.1, read as the reverse complement.
AACGATAGATGTCTGCACATTCACATCCAGGGTATCGCCCGGCTGCATAGGATCATCCAAAAGATAAATCCGGTATGCCAGACGGCTGTCGTCAAGCAAAAGGGAAGCACCTTTGATATTTATGATGACATCTTCCGGATTTACCGCAAATGGCATTGTAAAATGCAGCGAATCAATGGCCGCATCGGTTTTGTTCACGATCTTTGCATTTGTCTTTACAAACAGGTCGCGCTCGTTAGGGAAAATATCAATTTCATATGCAAATGATACCCAGCGGGGCTGCGGAATCCCTTCGAAATGCTTATAGGTGAGCTCATAATCCCTTTGTATGAGTTCGGCTTGCTTAGATGATTGGTAGGTGTTCAGCACGGCGGTGTTGTAATAGATTATTCCAGCCATCAAAATGAAACCGAACAGCAATGCAGCAGCCGGCACCCGGGCTGTGAAAATCCGTGCGCGGGCTTCGGCCAGCCTGAATTTCAGATTTTGCTGTTGTCCTCTCACAAAGAAGGCATACACACCAAGCATGAGCAGCGCACTGAACAACACCCAGTAGAGGTTAAACCATACCATTCCCGGAATAAATGGCCCATAGCCGTTCATATCGGAAAAAGTGGCCGTTGGGCGACTCCAAAGCAGGAACATATTGAATTCGGAGCGCAATGCCTGCGGAATGACCATGTTTGCGATCAGCATTGCCACAAAGGCGAAATAGCCGATGTAGCGGTTGTTTACTAAGGAATGGATCAGCAGGGCGGCAACCGTGTAATGAGCATACCGCAGCATGTCGGAGATCAGCAATTCCACTACATACACCTGTATATCAATCTGCGGATAGCCATAAGCAAGCTGGGTAAGCACGCCCACGCCTATCACCACCAACTGTACCATGGCCAGGGCAATCATCATGGCAACGAATTTCGACAGAAGCACTGAAGCGGTGGGAACAGCGCTGGCATCAACAATGTCGTTGATTTTGGCATCCCTCTCCTTCCATAACAGCGCACCGGTGTAGAAGATGATAATTGCGATCATGAACATGGAAAAGCTTCCCCATACCCTATCCACCACGGCATAAGATGTGGGATAAACCGATGTGCCATACATATCCGAAAAAAGAATCAGGCTTCCCAACATATTGATCAGGCCGATTATTATAATGATAAGGAAAGTGGTATTGCGGATGATGGACCGGGTTTGGAACCAGGTCATCTGCCGGAAGGCAGCCCATGAAAACACTCCGCTTGCCGGTTCTGAAAAGGTTTTAATTATTTCGAAGGATGCGATGGCTTCTTGCTCTTCTGCCAAAGCAGTGGTCACCTTTTTCCTTGCTTTCCCTTCTTTGGGTGTAAAGGAAAAGCGGAAATACAGGATGGCCATGATCAGACCTGCCACACCAAACCACAGCAGGCGGTTCCATAGCAGCCAGCCTGCCAGGGGGGCCGTAATGGTATTTTGCTCTTCAATGGTCATAAATTTGGAAACCATATCCAGCGCCTGCATTCCGAAAGGGTCAATCAATGCTGCCAGCCACTCATGATCAAGGTTGGTGGCCATTACGCTGCCTATGGAAACCACCACCAGTATCACCATGGCTCCCACAAAGGAAACGATGACGCTTCTGAATGTGATCGCCAGTCCATAAATAATCACCCCCAGCATAAGTGTGTTGGCCAGGCCAAAAACTAAGTAAGCTTCCAGATGTCCGATCCAGTTGATGTCGCCAAAGCGGTCGGTATTTGCCCATGGCAAGAGCGGTGCGATCAACATTCCCAGGCTTACCCCCAAAACAGGAAGGAAGGATATGGTAATGGCGCCAATGAATTTTCCGAAAAAATAATCACGCTTTTTGATGGGAGAAGAAAATACCAGCGCCGACATGCCGCTGCTGATGTCGCGGTTGGCCGTGGAATTGAGAAAAGCCGTAATCATGAGCAGGGTAATAATGCTGATGGTAGCGTAAATAGCCTGTATGGCTTTGGGCGCGTTGGTGTTGACAGTTTCGGCGGTTGCGGTGCCAATGGTAACAAACTCTGAAGATGCTGCCAGGGCAACCACCAGGGTAATCACACCAAAGAATATCCACAACATCGGACGGCGGATCCAGTGTGATAGTTCGTATTGAATAAATGTCCACATAGTTAACCCTCCGTCTTTAAACAAGTTGATGCAATTTGCTGAAATAGACGTCTTCGAGGGTGCCTTCGGCCTGTGAAAAACCATTTTCGGGCTTGCTGTCGGCAAGGATATGCACCTGCGGCTTTCCGGCCACCAGCTTTGAGCTGATCACGTTAAAGTCTTCGCGCAATTGCTTTAACTGGTCTTTATCCACCTGTTTTTCGTACACTTTCCCCTGTATGAGAGCCAGTGCATCGTTGGTTGTGCCGTGATACACGACTTTGCCCTCATTGAGGATGGCCATGTTTGTGCAAAGCTCACGTACATCCTGTACGATATGTGTAGACAGGATCACGATAGTTTCTTCTCCGATTTCGCTGAGGATGTTGTAAAAGCGGTTGCGTTCGCCCGGGTCGAGGCCGGCGGTGGGTTCATCCACGATCACCAGCTTTGGGTTGCCGATGAGGCACTGGGCAATGCCGAAGCGCTGGCGCATCCCGCCCGAATAGCTGCTTACCGACTTTTTGCGGTGCTCAAACAGGTTTACCTTTTGCAAGAGGTAGTCCACCAGCTCTTTGCGTTCTTTTTTGTGATGATATCCTTTGAGCGTGGCCAGGTGGCCGAGCAGCACCATTGCAGACACCCGCGGATATACGCCAAACTCCTGCGGCAGGTAGCCCAATATGCGACGAACGGCGTCTTTATTTTTGAGCACGTCCATGTCGTCAAGGAAGACCTGTCCGCTGTCGGCCTCCTGCAAGGTGGCCAGGGTGCGCATAAGGGTTGATTTTCCGGCGCCATTGGGCCCTAGCAGGCCAAACATGCCTGTGCCGATCTGAAGACTAACGTCGTCTAAAGCTTTCACCCCATTGGCGTATTGCTTGGTGAGATTTGAGATGTTTAGTTGCATGATGTTTCTTTTTAGCAATTTCTGTTTTGAAATGATCCACCAAAATTCGGAGAAGAAGATAAACCACAAATATTATTGTGAGGTCTTGCTTTGAAAATCGCGTGAACTGAGTTTTTTCTTGTGTTAAACTAGCGCCAAGCCAAGCCCCGCAGTTGCAGGATTGGCTATACCTTGATAGCTGCTGGGCTTTCAATTAAATTCTCGCACAGCACACATTTATAGATCTTTATAGGACCACATTTTATCTTGCCCGGATTTACCTGCAAAAAATTCAACCATATTATCTGCGGGCATAAATACTACATCAGGTAAGTTTGTTGTTCCAACATCTAAATATTTTAGTGTTTCACTATCTGATGTATTCTTTAATTGGTGCACTCCCTTTTCTCCAGCTGGAAATCTTAAAATATCGCCCGACTTAACTTTAATTACTCCACTTTCCGTTACCACTTCTCCATACCCCTCAATAATATAGAAAACTTCCTCGTTACAAGTATGATAATGGAGCGGCCAATTGGTTTTCCCAGGTGGAATTTCATATATATCGCAATACAATTTATTAACGTGCTCATCATCAATTACTCTTTTTCTATTATGTTGTATTTCATCAGCTTTCGACCAACTCTTCCATTCTACGTCCTTTTCATTGACTTTTAATGTTTCATGCTTCATAATGTCTTGTTTTTTAGATTGTAAATTCTGCCTCTCCCGATAGCTCCTTTGCCTTGTAGCTAACGGCTGGGGTTGGTAAAGTGCAGGAGTTTGAAATGGTTCATTGTCCCACGCTACGAAAAAAGCGATAAAGCCTCCTAATACGCTGTATACCTGAGTCTTATTAACCCCTTTTTATGTGCAGGCATTTTATTTTGAATAGTATTTTTCAATACCACCAAATCCTGTTATTATTTTGTTTTCTTTCGTTTTACTTATGAAGTGGTTTAACCGCTTCTCAAATTCTTCCGGTCGCATCCTCGCTGTTTCAATATATGCAATTCGGATACGCTTATATGTGTCGTAAAAACGTTGATAGTTTTTCCATACTATTTTATCTTCTTTCAATTTGTCAATTATATCATTTGGAAAAATAAAAGGTTCAGACAAAACATTTTGTATTTTATCCTCAAATTTTGGGTGTATCATTTTGTTTTCCAATAGCCATTTGAGTCTTTCTCTGTTGGCTTGCGAGTAAGTGCTTTTTGGGTTCCTGGGGGTGAAACGCTGAATTTTATGTTCTTTGTCAAGTGATTTTATCGTACTGTCAATCCAATCGAAACATAGGGCTTCTTCGACCGCATCATTGTATAAAATGCTTTTTTTGCCTGACAACTTTTGAGGAAATACAAACCAAATTTCGCTTGTGGTTTCAAAGTTGTCTGTCAGCCACTTTCTCCAATATTCCCGACTTTCAAAATACTTGATTTTATTTTCTGTTGTCATAATAGGTCATTCAAACTTATTATCTTACTGCCTTTACTCTCATAATAATGAAGCATTTCGTCAATTTTCCTTTTATCATAACTTGTAATGCAATCTGATAAGACATTAACTTTATAATTTGCCTTAATCAAGTTATAACAGGTTGATTTGACACAAGCAATTGCATCTGCTCCTGAAAGATAGAGTTCATCTATTTTGTTTTCATTTATAAAATCTGCGAACGCCTCACTACTTAATGAGTTTCCCTTGAATTTTGTGAAAACATTTTTTGATACTATTTTCAAATCCGAAACTAATTCAGCCCCACGTGTATTGGGTTTAAAAGTCCTTGTGCCGTCTGATAAATTTTCGTGCCTTATATAAACAACATGAATATCATTATTAACCGCCCAATCTATGGCTTTATTTATATTGCCAATTATTTCCTTGTAATTCTTTGTAATATCATTTTGAATGTCAATTATTACTAATGCCTTTTTCATCTGTTTATAATTTTATTAAATAGGTCAGATGGAGCTCGCCAACAATAC
>RECE01000291.1 GCA_007694165.1 Bacteroidota bacterium | reverse complement strand
ACTTTAGCCAGCAATACGAAGAAGGTGAAACTGCAACTTTAATAGCTATACCTCATGCCGGCTACAATTTTGTAAACTGGACTGAGGATGGAGCAGAAGTATCTACCGGTATCGTTTTATCCTTTACCGTTACACATGCCAGGAGCCTGGTGGCTAACTTTGATTATGGAACCGCAATTAGTGAACTAAATAGTAATACTAAGTTTATAGTTTATCCTAATCCTGCAAATGAATTAATACATATTATATTTGATAAATATGACCTTAATTCTGACAATGTAGAAATTGTATTGTATGATTTGAGTGGTAAAACTTACAGGATAGACAACTTTTCTATTGATCAAAATAAAATGTCATTAAATGTTTCCGATAGGGCCCCGGGTATCTATTTTATTCAAATGATAATTAATGGCGAAAAAGTTGAAACTGCCAAGGTGAAAATTATGCGATAGTAAATATTACTAGCGCATTTTGAGGTAGTATCGCTTTTTATGATTATTGAACTCTTTGTTTAACCGGAGGGGTGCCAGAATCTTTGCAGGCTGTCGGAGGGGTTGTATAAAAGACGCACCTTCAGGCACGGATCTGCTGCGCATTAGCGTTAAAATACTGGTTATCCCTTCAGGTTTAGGGACTGATGCTGATGCATGGGTTGAGGAAATCCAGCGACTGCTCATTTAAACAATCCTGACCTGGAAAGACTCTGCTACTGCCATGCTGATCAGAAAGGTGAATTTTCCTGAATAATCTTAGTAACCCGGGCCCAGACCTAATTGATAAGACAATTGTATTGCTACTTTCTGATATTCGTTTTACTTTTATAAAAAAAATAAGGATGAGCAGATTATTCACTATTGCGGTTGCATTTTCTTTTTTGTCTCTGTTGTTAACTGCCTGCGGTATAGGTGGGAAAAAGGATACAACAAACACCCTTCGCATCATCCACGCCGGCAGCCTTACCTTGCCGGTGCATGAGCTGGCCCAAGCTTTTAAAGCAGAGAACCCCGGTGTTGAAATACTCACAGAAGCCTGGGGCAGCAAAGCAGGAGCACGCAGGGTTATTGATATCAATACGCCGGCCGATGTGTTCATGTCGGCCGACTACATGGTCATTGAGAATATGCTTATTCCTGACCATGCCGGATGGTACATTCCTTTCGCAACCAATGAACTGGCCATTGTGTACACACCCCGATCAAGGTATGCCCGTGAAATCGATACCGATAACTGGATGGATATACTGATGCGCAAGGATGTGAAATATGGCCGCAGCAATCCCGATATGGACCCTTGTGGCGTTCGAAGCGTGTTTACCATAAAGCTTGCGGAGAAGAAATACGGAAAGGAAGGGTTTGCCAATGCGCTGCTCAGTAAAGACCGTGACAACATCCGGCCCAAGGAAACGGACCTGATAGCTTTGCTGGAGAGCCATCATATTGACTATATTTTTCTTTACAGGAGTGTGGCAGTGCAGCATGGTCTGGAGTATTTGCAGCTGCCCGACAGCCTGAACCTGGGAAATTTCGCCCTAAATGACTGGTATGGCAAGGTAAGTATGGAAACACTGGGCGCCAAACCCGGAGAAACCATTACCGAAGTGGGAGAAGCCATGGTATATGGTCTTACCATTCCTTTCAAGTCAGAAAATACAGAACTGGCTGAGGCCTTCATTGCCTTTGTTTTGCATCCTGATAAAGGTCAGGCCATACTAAGCAGACTGGGGCAGGAACCGGTTACTGATTTTCAGAATCCCTATGGGGATAAATTGCCTGAATCACTCAGATAGTAAAGGTGTGAGGTAGGTCTTTGGGGCAGTTTTTTGGAATAACCATTCATTCAAATGTTTACCTGAGCATCATTTTTCTTACTGACGAGAACCCGTTACTTTCCATGCGATAAAAGTACAATCCGGCTTCAAGGTGCTGTGAATTTACCGTAACAGTATGTGTACCCCTGGAAAAACGCTCCATGACAATTTTTTCTCTTTCTCTTCCCATGGCATCATAAAGTGTAATGCCTACTTCGGCCGTTTGTGGCAATGAAAAGGAGATATGGGTTACACCATCGCTGGGGTTTGGAAAATTCTGAAATAAAAAAGGTTTATCCTTAATGCTTCCGGTGTCTTCATTGCCACTTCCGGTTGATAGTGTAGTTACCCTGATGTTGTCCAGGCGCAGCATGTCTCTTCTTCCATGATCCATATCCAGCTGTGTGCCCGTAAAGTAATATTTCCAGCGCAATTGCACGTATTCCTGGTTACTAACCATCGAAGGTAACAGGATGGGGCCAAAATGCTGTTCATCACCTACTGTCTCGGAGCGCAAGTATTCAATTGGCTGGCCATTCTCGTCGGTAACATCCACAAAAGGACCACTGGGGTCAATTTTGTATTGCAACCTGATGGCATACACCCGGGCATTGGGCATAAGGGTTCCGCCGGTCCATGAAACAAAGACATTTTCGTATCCTCTTGTGTCCAGGGCCAGCACAGCAGCTCCCAAATCGCGGTCACGACCGGTATTTATAAAAGATATGCCCTGATGTCCGAGGCCATTGATTCGGCTTCTACCGGTAAGCATATATGGGAACCCTTCCAGGTGCTGATCATCGCTGTGATAATCTCCCTGTGGGATATGATAACGATGGGTCATGGGATCTCCCAATGCCGGATCACTCATGGAGGATTGCAAAAACAGCATGTAGGGCGGAAATGTCCCTTGAGGATTGTTTGCATCCCAGCGATTAAACTCATAGTCGCCAAGCGACAAGGGGTAGGCCGGAGGGTTAAGTTCATCGCCCGGGAAACCTGGTGTGGGTTCAAAATTGGCTATGATATTTCTGTCGTTCTCCGGAGTAATTGCAAGCAAAGGGTTGCTGCCGCTTTCTGTGCCACTCCAGTGGGTAAATATGAAGCCTTCCCTGGGTATGGCAGTTAATTTTACAGGAACCCCTTTAAAATAGATGCCGGACCATGAAGATGAAACGTCGGGTTCGATGGTGTTGATTTTGATATGGCCCATTTGGGAGTCATTCACCGAGAGGTGGATATTAAGCTGTCCTGTAAGGTTAAAAAAGCTCTGGATATGCTGTCTTTGGTATTGGGTTCGTTGCTGGCCAAAGGTGCGCATGCGCTGCACGTTGTTTTGCCATTCATTCATGCTGGTAGGCCTTCTCCACCGGTCAATATGTTCCTGCATTTCGGGTTGAAGAGCAGTTTCAATGGAATCAATTACCGAAACTACATTTTCAACTGAAAGGGTAGTGTTGAGCAAATCTGCAAACCGGTTGATAAAATCTGTTTTAAAGGTCTCATTTTGCAGCAGGCGCCGGAAGAGAAAAGTTGCCCATGGTGGATTGGGCCATGACGGTCCATTGGGCTCGGCAGCAAAGGCAAGGGTGTTATGGGCTGCTCCCTGGTCAACCCCGGGCACATAAAAGAAATCCAGCCAGAAGCCAAAATCGGTATCCAGGATATGCCATCGCCATCTTCCATCCAGGCCGGCCGGCTCATTAGGCAAATAGCTGTCGGTAAACCGGCGGAAGAAGTTGCTGTTATTGCCGGGCCAGTCGGTATTCATAACATAAATACCGGTTATCTGGTTGTCGATAAAGCTTTCGGGATCCATTAGGGTTGTTACGTGAGCATAATTGTCGGCATTGCTCATGTCGTTATGATTGATAAATGACCGCATGCTGTTGTAGTGGCTTACACCGTCCGGGTTCCCATATGCAAACCCTGAATTGTTTTGCACCACAGTCATCTCATGCTCTTCAAGGCCGTAATGGCTGAAAATATAGTGGTGGTCGTATCGATCGCGAATATTGTGTATGCCCCAGTATTCACCATTGAGAAATACAAGGGCCGGGCGGTAATATTGTGTTTCGACGTTCAGATCGCGGGCCAGATATTGCATAAACCCGTCTCTGAAAACACTTTGATCCCAGTCATTACCCGAATTGCGCAACAAAAACCGTTTGTATTGATTAATGTGTTTTTCGGGAAAAAGCTGGTAATTGACCCAGCTATCGCCATAATCGTTTCTTGCATACAGGCGAAGGCTTTTTCGCGGACGGCTGCGGGTGGTTCCGCCATGAATACGCACTCCCATATCTCCTGAAAAGGCAAGGCTTCCATCTTTTTCGAAGAAACTAAGATGGATGGGCCGCTCCCATTCGCGACCACGCTGAAACATGTTGTTGTGATATCCGTGGACGTATATGCCTGTATCGTTGTCGAAGAAGTTTTCTTCATCAGTATTCAGGAAAAAAACGGGAAGGGAATAGCGATTCGCACCAAGAGGATCAATCAGGTAGGAGTGTGTAGCTGCTTTGCCGGTTATATGGTTGTCTTTTACTGTAATTGCTCGTACTATGTTTGTTTTAAAAACCTCACCTGCAGGGGGTTGCCAACCTTCGTAGTAGGGTGGGCCGGGGTCGTTATTGTTATTGGTAGGAATCATGGAAATTCCATTGGGAACTCCCACCAGAGATTCAATAGCTATACTTTCTGTATACAGCTGAGAATCCACGGTAGGTGTTGAACCATCAAGGGTATAATATATCTGCACATTTTCAATATTATTGGTCAACTCAAGTGTAAAAGCATCTGTATAAAAGCCGCTTATGTGAGAGAAGACCGGGGGAGTGGTTACTCCTGCAAAGCCGTATGAAGTGTTGCTTTGCCCGGGAGTTGGCTCCGTAAAGAACAGCCAGCCACCGCTAGCATCGGGCTTTCTCCCAAAGCTTATATCTGTGGGAACAGGGGTGGGGGCTATTTCATCAATTCTCTGACCGTCAGGATGGGTAAGAATAATTTCCTCACCCGACGAGCTGATGCTGAAATTGGTGTGTAAAGGTTGCCCGGGTGTTTTGCGGTCCTTGCCGGAGGCCCATACCAAAAGAAAGCCTCCATTGGGAAGGGTTACTTCGGGGAAAGTCCAGCGAAAAGGGTTATCATAATCATCAGAAAGGCCAAACCCCGAGAGGTTTACCGCACTGCCAGAGGCATTGTAAATTTCTATCCAGTCTTCAAAGTCACCATCCTCGTCGGCAAGGGTAGTGGCATTGGAGGCCATCATTTCGTTGATTACAAGGGTTTGAGAACTGGCAAGACTTACTGCAGAAAGAAATACGAGTACTGACAGAAACTGTTTAATAAACATGGGGGAGAATGGGTATTTTGTTTTTTTGTTGAAATATGCAGTAAAGATAAAGCAATGTCCGGTAAAAAACCAATCCGGAGGTTTTGGTGCTGTAAATTGATTTGCCTGGTGAAAAACTTACTGAAGTTTATTTAATGTTTAAATGCCCCGCAAAAATCTGGTTATACCAAAAAAATGCGGGGCATTTCAACTACAATAACTTTTCAATTCCCAAAATTGATGATAATAATGATGATTAGTGGGGCAACATGATTTACATGATCAATTTCACTATCCAGGAAACGACAATGATAACCAGGTTGAGTATAAGCATCATTTTAATGGGTTTTACAAGAGTTAAGTTTTTCGTAAAAAAATATATGATTGACATCAGAAGTGTTATCAGCAAAGGAATCAATGCAGGAAAAGCATAAAAACTTTCCACCAGGTTTCCCCTGAGCAGAAGGATAAGGGCACTCTGTGATCCACAAGCCGGGCAGCTGAAACCAAATAGCTGCTTGTACTGGCACGGGATCAGATACTTTTCAAGCCATTGAATAATTGCCTCAAGCACTGATTAATAATTTAACAGATCATGCCATGGCAGTGTTGCCGCACCAATAATCATAACAATAACGACATAGTAAATAGTTGTAAGTGAACCCAGGACAATTCCAATAATGGAGAGAATTCTTCCTGCATTCAAAGAGCCATAGCCCTCATATTCGCCAGGGTTTTGCATGTACATTGTCCTGCTTTTTCCTGAAATAGCCAGACCAATGATACCTAATACAAGGCCAACAAAAAAACATCCGAAAACAATGGAACAAATTCCCAGTACGAGTGTGGCAGTGGCATTTGGTAAAGGTTTTTTTACGTTTTCCATATGATTAAAATTTGGTTTAATAATTAATTTGGTTTGCCTCAGCTTATTATTCATGCCAAATATAAACAATTAAGGAATCTATTTTATGTTTTTTTTGCTTTTGGTATGAAATAAATTAACAGAATGGTGGTTTGTGCTGCATTAGATTCTATCGATAAAAAATCAGAGAATCATGCTCAATTTTAATTAAACATTAAATAAATGAAGGTGTTGACAGGTTAAGATAACTTAAATTACTTTTTTTGAACACGCAGAAACATTTTGTATAAGATTAATAAACAGCATATTACAATTTTTTGACATGAATTGCGATTTCTTTTGTATAAAAAATAACTAAAAGCAGCCAAAACAAAGAGTTTTTTTTCTTGCTTATTATATAAAAAAAAGTACTTTTGCAAAAAATACTAAACCCCGTTTAATATGTATTGGACCTTAGAATTGGCCTCAAAACTTGAAGACGCTCCATGGCCGGCAACCAAGGAGGAGCTCATTGATTATGCGCTCAGATCCGGGGCCCCTATGGAGGTTATCGAGAACCTGCAGGAAATAGAAGATGAGGGCGACGTTTACGATAGTATCGAAGATATTTGGCCCGATTATCCAACAAAGGATGACTTCTTCTTTCACGAAGATGAGTATTAATGATTTTCAATGTAACTAAGCCGGTGCGAACCGGCTTTTTTTTACCTACCTTATATAAACAGCCTTTCTATTTATTTTTTTGCAGATTTGCAGTACCTTTGCCCTCAGACAAATTTAAGTCTGATAAATCTTGTAAAACCAAATTATAAACCACCCCAGTTTTATGATGAGCATTTTTAAAACACTATTTGGAGATAAGGCAACACGCGATTTAAAAGAGGTTATGCCCCTTGTTAAAGTCATTCAACAGGTTTACCTACCCATTAGTAAACTGAGCAATGACGAGCTAAGAGCGAAAACCACAGAATTCAAAAACCGAATCAATGAGAATGTTGCAGAGGAAATTGCTGCTGTTGCTGAGCTGAAGATAAAAGCCGAATCGTACCTTATCGATATGGATGAAAAAGAAAGACTTTTCAACCAAATCGATGAACTGGAAAAGGTTAAGTATGATAAAACTGAGCAAGTATTGTTGGAAATTCTTCCCGAAGCATTTTCAGTGGTCAAAGAAACCGCACGCAGATTTAAGGAAAACGAAATAGTTGAGGTTACAGCAAGTGATTTTGACCGTAACCTTGCAACCTATCGTCCCAGCATTGAAATAAAGGGTGAAAAGGCGTATTTTAAAAATTCATGGATGGCAGGGGGTAATGAAATTACCTGGGATATGGTTCATTATGATGTACAGCTCATTGGGGGTATCCATCTGCATAAAGGAAAAATTGCTGAGATGGCTACAGGTGAAGGTAAAACACTTGTGGCAACCCTGCCCGTTTATCTCAATGCCCTCTCGGGTATGGGAGTGCATGTGGTAACCGTAAACGACTACCTGGCCAAACGTGACTCTGAATGGATGGGGATGTTGTTTGAATTCCATGGTTTAAAAGTGGATTGTGTCGATAAACATCAGCCCAATTCCCAGGAGAGAAGAGATGCCTACCTTGCTGATGTTACCTATGGAACCAACAACGAATTTGGATTCGACTACCTGCGTGATAACATGGCACGTAACCCTGAGGAGCTGGTGCAGCGAAAACACAATTTTTCTATTGTGGATGAGGTTGACTCTGTATTGATTGATGATGCCCGTACACCACTCATTATTTCCGGTCCTACTCCCCAGGGAGAAAAGCATGAGTTTCATGAAATGAAACCCAAAGTAGAGAAGCTTGTGTCTGCGCAAAGGTCGCTGATAACCAGTGTGCTGGCTGAGGCGAAAAAACTGCTCATGCCTAAAGACGGTGAAAAGGGGGATGAGAAAAAAGGGGGTGAGCTGCTTTTGCGTTGCTTCCGGGGATTGCCCAAAAACAAAGCTTTGATCAAATTCTTATCTGAACCGGGTATCAGGAGCATCTTGCAAAAAACGGAAAATTTTTATATGCAGGAACAAAACAAGCACATGCATATTATTGATGATGAGCTTTATTTTGTTATTGAAGAAAAAAACAATGTAATAGAACTCTCCGAAAAGGGTCTCGACCTTATTACAGGAGCATCCGATGACCCGGAATTTTTTATCCTTCCAGACATTGGTGCTGAAATGGCAGATCTTGAAAAAAGCAATTTGCCTGAGAAAGAAAAGCTTGAGAAGAAAAATACACTGCTGACAGAATTTTCTGCCAAATCAGAAAGAGTACATACCATCAATCAGCTGCTGAAGGCATATACCTTGTTTGAAAAAGATACCGAGTATGTTATCATGGATAACAAGGTAAAGATTGTGGATGAGCAGACAGGACGTATCATGGAAGGACGCCGTTACTCTGACGGATTGCACCAGGCCATTGAAGCCAAGGAAAATGTGAAAATTGAGGCTGTTACACAAACCTACGCCACCATTACCCTGCAGAATTACTTCAGGATGTACAGCAAACTTGCCGGTATGACAGGTACTGCTGAAACAGAAGCAGGTGAACTTTGGAATATCTATAAGCTCGATGTTGTGGTCATTCCTACCAACCGTCCCATAACACGTGCGGATCATGAAGACCTTGTCTACAAAACCAAACGCGAAAAATACAATGCTGTAATTGATGAAATTGTGGATTTGGTCAGTAAAGGCCGTCCTATCCTGGTAGGTACAACATCGGTTGAAATATCCGAACTGCTGAGCAAAATGCTCAGCCTGCGCAAGATAAAACACAATATTCTCAATGCCAAACAACATCAGCGTGAGGCACAGGTTGTAGCAGAAGCCGGACGACCCGGGAATGTTACCATTGCCACCAACATGGCAGGTAGGGGTACTGATATCAAACTCGGCCACGGCGTGAAAGAATCCGGCGGTTTGGCCATTATAGGTACCGAAAGACATGAGTCAAGAAGGGTTGACCGACAGTTGCGCGGTAGAGCAGGCCGTCAGGGAGACCCGGGGTCTTCTCAATTCTTCGTTTCGCTCGAAGATGACCTGATGCGGATTTTCGGCTCCGACAGGATCAGTAAAATCATGGACCGCCTTGGCCTGCAGGAGGGCGAAGTAATTCAACATTCGATGATTACCAACTCCATTGAGAGAGCACAGAAAAAAGTGGAAGAGAACAACTTTGGTATCCGTAAGAGGTTGCTGGAGTATGATGATGTTATGAATGCCCAGCGTGAGGTTATTTATAGAAAGCGAAAGAATGCGCTCTTTGGAGAAAGACTTGCCGTTGATATTTCCAATATGCTTTATGACTATTGTGAGCAATCCGTTATTGACGGACAGGAAAATGGCAACCTGGAAGGGTTTAAAATGGAAATGCTACGAAGCCTGGGTATTGAGATTCCATTTGATGAAAAAACTTTTCTTGATTCCAAATCAACCAAACTCACCGAAGAGGTTTTTGAAATTGCTTCTGCAAGGTATCGTGAGAAGATTGACAGCATTGCAAAACTTGCTTTTCCCGTAATCAAAGAAGTTTATGAAAAGGCAGGAGGACAATACGAAAACATTGCCATACCGGTTTCCGACGGAATTAAGACCCTCAATATAATTGCTCATCTGAAGAAATCTTTTGAGAGTGAAGGTAAGGAGGTAGCTCTTTCCATTGAAAAAAATATTACCCTGGCCATTATTGACAATGCATGGAAAGAGCATTTGAGAGAAATGGACGATTTAAAACAATCTGTGCAGGGGGCTGCCTATGAACAAAAAGACCCCTTGTTGATTTACAAATTTGAATCCTTTGAGCTGTTCAAGCGAATGATTCAAAAAGTAAATAAGGATATTATTTCATTCCTGTTAAAGGCAAGATTGCCCGTGAATGATCCCTCTCAGTTACGTGCTGCCGATGCCCCACGCCGCACCGATATGAGCCGACTGAATGCCGGACGCAGCGATATACCCGGTGCGGGTAACCGGGCCAAACCAGAGCCGGTAAGGGTAGAAAAGAAAGTGGGCAGAAATGAACCTTGCCCATGCGGAAGTGGAAAGAAATTTAAACAGTGTCACGGCAGGTAATGTTGTTTTCCGGGCATCATTTTGATATCCGAATCTCATTCAGGCAGTGATTATCAGCAAAGAAGAGATTGCTTAGAAGCTAATATAAGGCGGTTCAGAATGGGCCGCCTTTTTTGTGGAGCAACTTAATTGATACGGATAGAAGTTGAAACATGGAATTTTTCATGCTATTCCTTTTTCTCTCTGTCCTAAATATGCCATAATTATTGGATATTGAGCATATTGAACCAAGCCTGATAAATTTTAAAAAGCCTGATACTTCTTACAGGTTAATTTGTTAAACGAAGAAGTTTTATCTTTGGATTTGGTAAATTAAATTTAACAAAATGATTGTCACCATAGAAAATATTTTACTGATAGGATCGCTATTGCTTTTTATAAGCATTGTAGCTGGGAAAACATCTTATAGATTCGGAGTTCCCATCTTATTGCTCTTTTTGGCTATTGGGATGCTTGCCGGGACTGATGGAATTTTGGGTATTCGTTTCAGCGATCCGCAAATTGCCCAGTTTATAGGTATTGTGTCGTTAAATTTTATTCTTTTCTCCGGGGGGCTCGATACCAGCTGGAATACGGTTAAGCCGGTTTTGCGTCAGGGAGTGGTTTTATCCACGCTGGGTGTTTTGCTAACGGCACTTTCATTGGGCACTTTTGTATGGCTTATTACGGATTTTACGCTTTACGAGAGTATGCTTCTGGGCTCTATCGTATCTTCAACAGATGCTGCTGCTGTCTTTTCCATACTGCGGTCCAAAAGTCTGGCCCTTAAGTCCAATCTAAGGCCTACCCTTGAGCTTGAAAGTGGAAGTAACGATCCCATGGCTTATGTGCTCACCATTGTTTTTCTTACCCTGGTGGTCAACCAGGACCAAAGTCTGTTATCAGTAATTCCCATTTTTCTACAGCAGATGATTGTGGGAGCACTGGCAGGATATCTTTTTGGCAGGTTGAGCAAATTTGTCATAAACAAAATTCACCTTGATTTTGAGGGGTTATATCCTGTTTTATCTATTGCCTTGATGTTTATTACTTTTTCTGCTACAGACTTTGCAGGGGGCAATGGATTTCTTGCTATCTACATTTGCGCAGTTTATTTGGGCAACCAGGACCTGATCCATAAAAAAGCCATTATTAAAATGTATGATGGCCTGGCATGGCTGATGCAGATTGTTCTGTTTCTTACTCTTGGCTTGCTGGTAACCCCGTCACAGGTGGTTCCCTATATTGGAATCGGATTGCTGATTTCTGTCTTTCTCATTCTTGTGGCACGCCCGGTGGGTGTCTTTATAAGCCTTATCTTTTTCAGGATGAAGTTGAGAAGACGTGCATACATTTCCTGGGTGGGATTAAGAGGAGCGGTACCCATCGTATTTGCAACCTACCCGCTGATTGCAGGGATTGATAAAGCAAGCATGATCTTTAATATCGTGTTTTTTGTTTCGGTTACTTCGGTTATCATTCAGGGGACCACACTTTCTCTTTTTGCCCGATGGCTGCGCGTGGCATTGCCCCAAAAGGTAAAACCTGTTTCCGATATCGAGAAGTTCATTTCAGACTATCCTAAAGAAACCATGCAGGAAATGGAAGTTTCACAGGGCAGTTATGCAGTGGGAAAGAAAATAGTGGATTTGAATTTTCCTAAAAATGCGATTATTGCCATAATTAAACGAAATGGCAAATTTATTACGCCAGGCGGGTCAACGGTCATCAATGCCAACGATGGTCTGCTGGTGCTGGCCGATAATACTGAGGGTCTGCAAAAGGTGCAGGATTGTTTAATGTCGGAAACTAAAGCAAAATCCAAAGGTTGAATATTTTTCTGTTGATGTTGCTTACTGCTGTGTAAAATCAATTTCTGATCCCATCAGGCTATGGGGTATCATATAAACCAGTAAAAGGACAACAGAGGCTGCCAGCACCCATCCCCGATGATGGTTGTTTTTGTAAACCTTCACCATAGCCCAGGCCCAGAAAAGAAAAGCAATTGCGGTTTTATTGTCTGTAAGATCGGTTCCCATGGGCCAGCCGGTCCACCAGTCGCCAAAAGCAAACTTCTGCACAATGGGGCCAAAAATCAATCCCCCTGCTATGAGTGTAATAAGGGTCCATAGGGTAAGGGTAAAAGTCTTTTCCCGGAAAATGGCAGCAAGACCTGCTCTCGTGCTTAAGAGCATGGCAGCAAACATCAGCAGTATGTGCGGGATCATGGCCCAGGCTGGTACATCACCTCTGAACCTGATTACGATGGGGTTTTCGGTCAGCTTAACTTCTTCATTTTCAGATCTGAGAATTATCTGATACATTACTTTTCCTGCAGGAGGTTGAAAAGGGATTTTGGCTGTCAAAAATTCGTCTGTTCTTTCAAGTTGTTCTTCAGTCCATGAATCATGACTTGGTGTACGCTTGTAAATAATGCTTCCTGAGATATTCCCGTTTTCTGCCACGATCTTTACGGGCGCATCGCCTGGCCTGTTATAGCTTCTGATCAACCGGTACCTTACTTCTTCATTATCAAGGGTAACCGTGCCTGTAACCGGTTTTGTAGGGCCGGTTTTTCTTGTGTAATATGCCCCTGAAACGGTCAGCAATATGGCAAAAATCCAGAGCAGAATCTTGTTCATAGCAGCAAGTTTAATTTGGGTTGATAATATGTGTTTTTCTCAAATACTGATGATTCGTTTCGATATTACAGGTAAGTAATTGTTCGGTACAAATTTAGTCTACATCTTTCATCAGCAATACCTTGCCATCCTGGGTGGTTTTTTCAGAAAAGCCCATCTTTTTCAGGTAGCTGTAATGTTTTCTGTTTTTGGGATCTGCATAAAGCCTCTTTATTCCAAGATTTTCAAAATAGCGCAGATTTTGTTTGTAAATGTACTTTCCTGTCTTCAGGTCTCTGTATTCGGGTATGGCAAAATCAATTTCAATGAACATTTCATTTTCTGTATTTTTCTTTCCGATAAACACTCCGGCCACCGCTGCATTCCTTATAATGAGAAAACAAAGATAAGATTCCGGTTCAAACAATTTGTTTTTAAAGCTCTCGTAGAAACCTGGGAAAAACTTATTGATGTCCTGTTGGTAAAATTCAATGAAGAAGTCCAGATATTTATTTTCTGTGCGGATATGGAGAATCTTGAGAAAGTCTTTTTGTTTGTATATTCCATAAAGATGAAATACATTAATTAGGGTAATAAAAAGATTGAGAAATGCTACCGGCATGGCTCCAATAATAAACCCGTAGATGGAAAAAATGGAAGCGCCCAGCAAGTTGAGCCAGCGAAGTTTGATAATGGAACTCATCATGAGGGAAATGGCAATAATTACCGAACCCGTGTAACCTATCCATTCAAAAAGCACCTGATAATTTTCTGACATGATTTGATTGTTAAGCAGATGAATAGAAATATTTATAGAAAAGCTTGCTAATCTTTTTGGTATTCAATAAACTTGAATGGTTAAACAAACCAGCCTTAAACAGTGCGCAAAGATACAAAAATACGTATTATTATAAATGAGCCACTCAGCAGCATGTATAGCTGAATGACTCATTTAGATTTTGGCCCACTAAGTTATATTACCTAAGGTTACGGCTGGCACGGGTCACCGGGTCAAGAATTCGCTCGTAAACCTCTCCGATCTCTCCTGTACCGTCAACATCAATCACCTGGTTATGTTCCCTGTAATAATCCAGTACACCGCGGCTGTGCTGCTCATGTTCTTCCAATCGGGCAACAATAGTGGTGGCACTGCTGTCGTAAGGCATTTTCCTTTCTGTACGGCTCCTTTCATCCAGGCGCTTCATCAATTCGATATAATTTACCTTAAGATTAATCACACAGGTGATAGAATGCCCTTTCTTTTTCAAAATACCGTCAAGGATGTAGGCCTGCACCAGGGTTCGCGGATAACCTTTGAAAACGTAACCACGACCATTACCACCATTTTCCATCAGGGCTTTTTCTATTAGCCTGATTACAATCTCATCAGGAAGCAACAAACCCTTTTCCATGTAAGGTTGAATTTGTTTCCCAAGTGGGGTTTGCTCCTTTACCTCTTCCTGCAGCAATTCTCTTGTGGAAATACACTTCAGGTTCAATTCATTGGCAAGCCGGGTGGCCTGAGTGGTCATGCCGGCTCCGGGGTGTCCAAACATTACCACATTAATGGCTTGCTTGCGAATATCTTCATTGATATGGTGCTTTATGCGGGAAAAAATCTCCTCGGTTGTTCCTGATGCATCAATACGCGTAAGCAGCCCGGTATTCTTATAAAACTCAAGCAATGGCAAGGTTTTCTCATGATATTCCTGCAAACGCTTTTCAATAACTGCTTCCCTGTCATCTTTGCGATCCTGCTCAGTGGCTCTTTGAAGCAGTCGACGCTTACATTCTTCATCCGGAAGTTCAAGGATAAAAATCCGGGTAATTTTATTCTGCAACCGGATGAATAATCCATCCAGGATATAAGCCTGAACATAGGTGCGAGGAAAGCCATCAAAGAGAAAACCTTCACTCCCTTCATGATTTCGGATGGCTTTATTGATAAGCTTAACAATAGTCTCATCATCTGCAAGACCACCTCCTTCAATTCCTTCCTTTACCTTTTTTCCAATATCGGTACCTTCCTTAATCTCTTTGCGCAATAATTCTCCTGTGCTAATGTAGGTAAGGTTATATTCCGACATAAGCTTTTGTGATTGCGTTCCTTTTCCTGCTCCCGGAGGGCCAAACATAATGATATTTAACATGGTTGTGGAATTAATATTGTTTTTGTCAAAATTGCAAACGGCAAAATTAACCTTTATTGGTCAAATAACAATCGAACGATCAAATTACTTGAATGGATTCTGAATATTGCTGAAAATAAGTTTGTTACATTGTTGTGAAAATAAAATAGACTTTGTTTGGCGAGTATTTCTCAGAAAACAATTTTTTTACTTAAGTATGTGCTGCTCCCGGCAACGTTCAAAATATATAATCCGGAAGATAATGGAGGAAGAGACAAAACGGTTGCAGTATTGCCCTGTGGAAATGCTTCCCTCTTTCGTTTGATAAGTTCTCCTGAGGAATTGTAAATGCTGATAATGAATGTTTCAGGTGTATTTGTTTCAATATTTACTTCAAGCTGACCTGATGTGTTGATCCATGCATGTATCTCTTTATTGCTAAGCGCAGCGAGGGGAGCAATACCAGTGGGTTCAAGAGATTTTTGCAGCAACCAGGTAAACTTCTCCGGAGTAACAAACTCGATTTGTTCACCAATTTGCTCATCAGCTTTTATGATATCCATCAGGTTTTTAAGCCTGGGCAGTGTAATATCAGCAGAGTTGCCAGCTCCTACATTTGTACCATCCTGTCTGAAACGCTGATAACCTGCCAGTAAAAAACCGGGGCGGGGTTTTGATACAAGTTTGCTGACGATACGGCTGGCTGCTGCATTGAGATCAGAGAAGTCGGCATAGAAAGTATTGTCATTTACATGGTTATACAGCAAACCACCGTATTGTGTATATGCAACCTGTGTCGCAAGTGCCGGGTCAAAAAGAAAAGTCAATTCGGTACCTGTGGCTTCAGAAAAAGCGCCAAGCTTTTCGAAATCGTAACTATTGGAAATAGTGATACCGCGATAGGTTGAAACTCCGGCTCCATTGTAGTGCTTGTAGGCATATACTGAGGGAATGTTGTATTGTTGTAGTTTCCATGTTGATCTTTCTATCGCATCAGGCAAAAAGCTTTCCGGAAACATATCGGCGTAAGCATAGCCAAGGGGATTGGTAACCGAAATAAAGCCATCGTTCTCTGTTGCTGTTCTGAAATAATATTGCCCCATGAATGGGAACTCCTTAAAAAAGTGGAGGTTAAATCCCCAGCCTACAGGCACATCACCACGCATCGCCGAATGCCAGGCACCTGATTGAAATCCTGCATTCCAGTTGCCGGCATCTCCTTCAGACCCGATAAAAATAACATAGTATTTATCCTGCAACTCCACTTCTTCGGGTTCAATGGCTGAAGGTCTGTTATAAACAAAATTTTCGTCTGCAGGGAAAATATGATGCCATGAAAGATTGCTAAGCAATGTTTCATGAAAGCTGCCTCCCCATCCTGAAATCCATTGCACCAAAGGCTCAGGGCGCATCCAACCATAAACATGAAAAATTTCATCCGGATGACAGTTTCGAAGATAGGTCATAACCTGCTCAATTTTTTCAGCTTTTTCATCGGTTAAAGAAGAAAATTGCAGAGAGTGGGTTCCGGCAAGGTTGAGTTGAAACATGCGTTGGTTCACTGCCCAGTCAGTGATTTCCCTTAAGTAGAATTTGCGTGGATTGGTGCGGTCTAGCAGCGTTTCAAGTGCCCACTCCAGTATAAGGAAATAACGTTCCTCCTGGCTGAGAGCGGGATTGTTCCAGGGATGAGATTCAAGTTCAAGTCTTGCCGAAATCACTATCGTATCCTGCCCGTGATAATGGTCAGGTACCTGCACACTATCGGGGCGTTCCAACTGCATAGATGTGTTGTTGTAGGGTATAGGAACCGAGTTGGTAAGTCCTCCTATCATGGCTGCCACTTCAGCTTGCCATCGGAAATTCTGCCCTTCAAAATTGCCATAGGTCAGTGTGGCATCATAAGTAATGGCACCGTTAATGTCTTCGCTAAAATGCTCAACCAGCTCATTGATGTTTTGAATTACTGTGAACTCAGCACCACCGTCTGCCGCATATATATCACGCCACATCTCATCAGTCTGATTGTAGCTCCACGCTTCATAAACATTAAGCAGATACAATCGGGGCGTCTCACGATTGACAATCCCCGCCAGGGTCATGGCTGCAAGCTTATGCTCTGCAGATGCGCCCGTTCCGTCATATAAAACAGCAGGAACGCATTGCCCCCTGAAAGGAATGAGTAAGATAAACAAGGCAGTAAGTCCAATAAGTAATTTTTTTTTCATTTTGTCAGGTGATTGATAGTAGTACGATTAAAATAACGCTTGCTTTGCGACAGTCACTCAAAAACAATATGTAAAGGATTTGTTGATAATAGACAGAAAATGATTCTTGATTACCAGGTTAAGCAGGCATTTTTGGCTAAAATACAGAAAGAAAAGGAATCAAAAGGACTTCACAATGATTTTTTCTCTGTCATGTAGGCGAATGAATCAGCATTTGACACACTCATGTCCATTTGTATCAGGACTTTTCTGAGGTTTTCTTCGCTTACCGGTTTGGTAATATACTCGTCCATACCCAACCCCATATACTTCTTTCTGTCGCCTTCAAAAGCGTTGGCACTGATACCGATGATGGGAGGAAGTTTGGGGTATTTCTCCTTTAATTTCTGTGTTGCAGTTATGCCGTCCATTACGGGCATTTGAATGTCCATCAATACAAAATCATACTTGTCGGGATGGAAAATCTCCAGGGCTTTCTCTCCATTTTCTGCTATCTCAACCCTGTGGCCCATTCCTTTGAGCAAAAGTTTAATAACCAGCTGATTGACTTTCTTATCTTCCACCAATAAAATACTCTTGCTTTCAGTTACCTCCTCAGGTTTAACATTTTGCTTTGTTTCATGGCTATTTTCCAGGGGTTGTTCAGCCATGAAGGTAAACCAGAAGTGGCTTCCTTTTCCGGGTTTGCTATCTACGCCAATATCGCCCTGAAGCAATTGAGCGAGCTTTTTGCTGATAGCCAATCCTAAACCGGTGCTGTCTGTTTCGCGTGTGTCATTGTTTTCTATCTGAGAAAAGGGAACGAAAAGCTTTTTCATTGCCTCTTCAGAAATACCCACACCAGTGTCAGTGACAGATATTTTTAGGAGCATCCGTGGCGTTTCATCAGCAGTTGTCGGAAGGGATGTTGTTTCAACCCGGGCTTTAAGGGTAATACTTCCACTATGGGTAAATTTTACGGCATTGTATAGCAGGTTTAGCAGTATCTGGTTTACCCGACCCCGATCTGCAAAAAGTACTGAAGGTACATCCTCGCTAATGGTGGTTCGGATTTGAAGTTCTGACCTGTTTTGTGTCAGTGAATTAAAAACTTTTTCAGCATGCAGGAATAGTTCTTTTAGTGAAAATGCAGAATTGGACAAGCTAATCTTTCCAGACTCGATTTTGGAATAGTCAAGAATCTGGTTAATAATCTCTTTCAGATTAATACCTGTTTGCTGCAAGGTGAGAATATACTCTTTTTGCTCCTCATTGAGAGGTGTTTTGGCAAGTATGTCTGTCAGACCTATTATTCCTGTAAGAGGTGTACGCAGCTCATGACTTACATTGGCAATAATGTTTTGTTTTATTTCAATGGTTTTGCGGGCAAGTTCAACCTCATGGTCAAGAAGCTTATTTTCCAGTACCAGGGCTTTTTCTCTAACTCTTATATACAAAATCAGGATAGTGGCTGCGGTGATGAAATACAAAGCAAACGCCCACCACCTTTTCCACCACGGAGTTAGGATCACAAAACTATAATGGTCCTCAGAGCTCCATAATCCCAATTTGTTCATTGCTTTAACTTTGAGGGTATACCTGCCGGGAGAAAGGTTGCCATAGTGGGCATGGTTTTCCTTGACAGGCCTGTGCCATTGCTGGTCAAAACCTTCGAGTTTGAAACTATACAAAAGTTGATTTCCGGAAGCAGTTGAAATCCCGGAAAAATGAAATGTAATGAAGTTGTTTTTGTGCGACAGGTGAAGGTTTTCCGGAATATAATACCAGGGGCTTAGCTTATCAAAGCTGAAGTTTTTCAACTTTACACCATTGGCCAGAAGCATGGAGGTGTCTTGTTGGTTGATAAGGTCTTTCCAGTTCAGTTGTTCGTTAAACAGATCAATTCCCGAAATTATTACGTTGGGTGCTACTGAATCAATGAATGATTCAGAGGAATTGAATCTTGTCAGACGGTTGTTGGTTCCTATCCATATTTTCCCCTGATCTTCAATCATCATCCCAAGGTTTGTGCCAATTCCCAGAAACCCCTCTTCGTAGGTATGCTTTATAAAATAGGGATAATCAGCGTTTCGCAGATGACTAAATTCTGATGATTCGTGTTGTTCTAATGTCTTTTTCAACTTGTTGTAATGCATTACATTGAGGCCGAATCTTGCACCAACCACCATGTTTCCATCTTTGTCCTGTGCCATTGAAAAAATGTAATTGTCTGTAAGGCCCTTATCTGAAGCGAAGTTGATAAAATCCTTGCCATTGAAGATAGATAGTCCTTTCCCGTTGGTACCAAACCAAAGATTGTTTTCCGAATCCTGAAATACAGAAAACAGGTAATTGCTTGCCAGTCCGTCTTTCTCAGTATAGTATGTAAAATTGTCTTCACTGACAATCACTACTCCTCCTCCGTAGGTTGCGATAACAATGTTTCCTTCAGAATCTTCAATAACTGCTCTGGCCAGATTAACTGGCAATCCATTTTTTTCTGTGAAATGTGTAAATGTTTCGCCATCAAACTTTAAAATCCCCTGGTTTCCGATAAGTAACCAAAGATTGCCCATGCTGTCTTCTATACCTCCTTCAATTCGGAAAGGAAGATCAAGGGTATCCAGCTGATAGTGATAGAAATGAGTGCCATCGAACCGGAAAATACCCGCCTGATTGACAGACATCCATAAATTACCCCTGGAGTCAGCTACCAGCCCCTCCATAAAAACAAAGGGGTTTTTCGGATCCGAGGTAAATTGCGTAAATGTTTCCCCATCGAAAGATTTAAGTGCGCCGTCGTATGAGGAAATCCAAAGTTTCCCGTTTGAATCAAGAGCCATGGATGTTGTTTGGGTATCAAAGGCCTGGCGCGTGGTAAAATGCTCAAAAATGTCTCCTTTGTAACGAGCCATTCCTCCCTTAAATCCTATCCAAAGGACATTGTTTCTGTCAATATAAATACCATTGATTAATTCTGAAAACAACCCCTGTTCTTTACCAAATATTTCAAATGTATTATCGCTCCACCTTATCAGTCCTTTTCCCCATGTGGCAAACCATACCTGTCCCTGAGCACCTTTTTCTATCTGATATACCTCCGGAGAAGGAAACCCATTTTCCAGGGTATAATAAAGAAACTCTTCACCGTCAAATTTTACTACACCAATATCATACATGCTTAACCAAATGTCATTTCCTGCCCCGGCACCAATTGCCAGAATGCGATGATTGTTGGAGAGGAAAGGAATTTTGTAAATATAGAAAGAGCCCTCTCTGAACAAAAACAATCCTTCCAGAAAATCAGATATCCATACATTACCAAAATCATCAGTTTTCAAAACCTGCCCCAGCTCCTTTGACAATCCCTGCTCTTCACCATAATGGTAAAAGTATTGGCCATCATACATGGAAATGCCACCCTCCCAATAGGAGATCCAAAGGTTTCCCTCAGTATCAAATTGCAGTGATTCCAGTGAATTGAATAACAAGCCCCCCTCAGCAGAATCAAAATATAGTACCTGGTACCCATTGATACTAAACAGGCCACCTGTTGTTGCTACCCATATACTTCCCTTATTGTCAGCTTGTACGGATATAACTTCAGGCATTTCTCCCCAGGGCGTATTGTTGAACCATGCAATATTCTGGCCGTCAAAGCGCATTAACCCACCGCCATAGGTTCCAATCCATATATTTCCTGTAGGGTCTTCGCAGAATGAAAGGATGTCATCATGCGACAAACCCTGGATTTTGGTATGGGTCATAAAACTGAAAGAATTGATGCCCAAACTGATGGGTTCTTTAAGTCTTGCCTGCTGTGGGAAGGGGGTTTCACCCGATAGAGGATTTGCTTTTACCTTTTGAGGAAGTTTATAAGATCCCTTGCCGGGTGTGCGGACTTCTGGTTCTTCCACAGGAAAACGCAAGGGCTCAAAACCATCGATATAATTTCTGCTCACTTCAAACTGTTTAACTGCTTTGGCAGCAAAAGGAGCTCCTATGATAGGTTTATATTGGGGAGGAGCTGGGAATGAATCCCTTTTGGCAATTATATAATCTGAAGTAGCCTGATTCGGTCCTGAGTTGTTTCCTTTTTCTTCTATGGTGTTAGAAGTGCAGCCTGAATAGATAAGCAGATGCAGCAATAAAATGGATGCAATGAAAGTAACTTTATTTAACATTCATTCGGGTTTATTTTGGCGGTCCCAAATTTAATACATTTATTTCAGAGTATAAATACCTGAATCTTGCGTAATACAATGACACCCTGTTTTCAAGGTGTCCGCAATATGTCCGCTCAAAAGTATAGAATTAAAAAGAAAATTTGTTAAGTGATTTACCAATGCCCAATCAGGTATAAAGACCTGCTATTCATGTTTTTCTTTGCAGAGCAATTTTTGGGATGAATAATTCATTATCATTAAGGATACAATTAAGTTTTGTTTATTTTTGCCCTGCTTATTTTTACTATTTATCTGTATAATTGAATGGAATGATAAAATTCAGAAGATTTAGTATGGTTGCAGCCGCAGGACTGGTTTTAGCGGTGTTTAGCCTAAATGCAGCCAACCCAAAACGCGAAATGCGAGCTGTATGGATAGCTTCAGTGGCCAATATTGACTGGCCTTCCAGAAGTGGATTAACAACCCTTGAACAACAGAGGGAGTTGGTTGAACTGCTTGACCTGGTAAAAGCTTATAATATGAATACGGTGATTCTGCAAATACGACCGGCAGCAGACGCTTTTTATCCGTCAGACCTTGAACCCTGGTCGCAATGGCTCACCGGAGTCCAGGGCCAGGCGCCATCACCATTTTATGATCCGCTTGACTTTGCCATCCGGGAATGCCGTAAACGGGGAATAGATATCCATTTGTGGCTAAACCCTTACAGGGCCGAACTGGATACAGCCCGAAATGCTTTGTCAGACAATCACCCTATGAAACTAAATCCTGAATGGTTTGTGAATTATGGCAGAATGAGCTATTTTAATCCCGGATTATCCGAAACACGTAACCATGTTGCAAATGTTGTGGCAGATCTGGTGCGCCGATATGACATAGATGCCATACATTTTGATGATTATTTTTACCCTTATCCGTTGCAAGGTATTGAATTTCCGGACAGCACTGCTTTTACAAAATATCCAAGAGGTTTTTTACCCGAAGAAAAAGATGACTGGAGAAGGGATAATGTAGATTTGATTATCCGGCAACTTCAGGATACCATTAAATCGATCAAACCCCATGTTGAGTTTGGTATTTCTCCTTTTGGGGTGTGGCGAAATGATAATATGGATGCAAAAGGTTCAGCCAGCAGGGCAGGAGTGACCAATTATGATGATTTATATGCCGATATTCTCAAATGGCAAAAAGAAGGATGGATTGACTATGTTACACCACAGTTATACTGGCATATAGGTATGGTGGCTGCTGATTATTCCATCCTGGCACAGTGGTGGAGTGAAAACACATATGGATGCCCTACCTATATTGGGCATGGGTTGTATCGTATTGATGCAGAGTCACCTGTCGAACAATGGCAC
Organism: Bacteroidota bacterium; assembly: GCA_007694165.1. GTDB lineage: Bacteria > Bacteroidota > Bacteroidia > Bacteroidales > UBA7960 > SKVR01. Next base: position 4,505 of record RECE01000291.1, on the reverse strand, counting down.
ACTTCAGAAGAGATTGCCCGCCAGCTGGATATCATCAGAGCTACTCCCAACCTGGGAGGAAGTATGTTTTTCAGCGCCAAACACCTACGAACCAATCCAGAGGGGTTAAAGGAAACTTTACTTGCCAGGCATTATAAACATCCTGCTCTTCCTCCTGTAAATAACCGGGTGGCACAAATCACAAACGAACCTCCCGGCAATTCTGTAATGACTGTAACGGATAATAAGTTGCAATTCCAATGGGAGCGGGGCGAAAACCAAAAAGCCTTTGTGATTTATAAATTCAGACTGGGACGCCCGGAAAGTATTGAGTTTGCTGAAAATGTATGGAGGGTTACAGGTGAAACCTCTTTTGAGGTGGAAATCAATGATCAAAACCGAAACGACTGGTACTATTACATGATTACTGCACTCAGTCCGACCAACCAGGAATCTGTTCCGGTGTTTTTCTACGAAAACCTTCAAACGAAAGATGCAAAATAATAATTCGATAGAGGCGAGAGAGAGATTTAATTATGAATTATGAATGAATTGAGAACTGATTGCTGAGCCGGGGGAATTGTTAATAGAGAGACAAGTTAATAGAGTATAGTAAGTAGAGAAGTAACCTGATTCATCATTCATCACTCATAAATCATAGTACCAATCAATCTTAATCCCTAAATAACCCATTAACCATTAACTAAATAAACCAATAACATACTAACCCAATCCCGCATCCTTTCAGTCGCGGAATCTGCGTTTCGATAGCTTGATTTACCTAATAACCCATTAACTCATTAACTCAATAACCAACAACCCAACAACCCAAAAACTTCCATATGGAACCAGTTCCCCAAAAGAGATTATCCAAAAAGGCGCGTTTTGCTTATGTGCTGGATTATTTTTTGAAGCATCAGCCTATAGCAGAAACGGAGTTAAAATATTCCAGCCCTTATGAGTTGCTGGTGGCGGTTATTCTTTCAGCCCAATGCACCGATAAACGGGTCAATATGATTACTCCACCCTTTTTTGAGCGGTTTCCTACTGCCGAAAGACTGGCGGAAGCAGAAGTGGCGGAAATTTTTGAATATATCAGGAGCTGCTCTTATCCCAACAACAAGTCCAAAAGCCTTCTGGGAATGGCCCAAAAGCTTACTACCGAATTTGGTGGCATTGTTCCTGAAGATGTGGATGAGCTGCAGAAACTTCCCGGAGTAGGACGCAAAACTGCCAATGTGATTGCTTCGGTGGTCTATAACAAACCTGCCCTGGCCGTGGATACGCATGTGTTCAGGGTTTCGGCCCGCATTGGGCTTACTACCAATGCCAAAACACCCCTGGAAACGGAAAAGCAGCTGCTAAAGTACATCCCCGAAGATTTGGTAGCCATTGCTCACCACTGGCTCATTTTGCACGGCCGCTATGTTTGCCTGGCCCGCAAACCCAAATGTGAGCAGTGTCCTCTGACAGAGGTTTGTAAGTATTATCAGCGTCAACTTTGAAACTGAAGCTCGCTTAAATTCCTGTAAAGGCCTGTTTTTGATTTGAGCAATTCGTTGTGTGTGCCCTGTTCCACAATTTGCCCGTTATCCATTACAAGAATAAGGTCGGCCTTTCGGATGGTCGAAAGGCGGTGCGCGATTACGATAGAAGTACGGCCTTTCATAAGTTTTTCAAGGGCATCCTGCACCAGTCGTTCATTTTCTGAATCAAGTGAGGATGTGGCCTCGTCAAGAATCAATATTCTGGGGTTTTTTAACACTGCACGTGCTATGGCTATGCGCTGGCGCTGCCCGCCCGAAAGCTGGGTACCCCGCTCACCTACCAGGGTATCTAATCTACCGGGAAACTTATTGATAAACTCCCAGGCATTGGCTTTTTGTGCCGCATCTTCTATCATTTCGTCTGTGGCACCTGGTTTCCCGTACGCAATATTTTCGCGGATGGTACCCCCAAAAAGAAAAATATCCTGGGGAACTATAGCCATTTGGCTTCGCAGCATGGAAAGGGGTATTTCAAGATTACTAACCTCATCGAAAAGAATTCGTCCTTTTGAAGGATCGTACAACCTGAGCAATAACGACACAAAGGTTGATTTTCCTGCACCGCTGGGCCCCACCAATGCAACAAGGGAGTCGGGTTTAATTTCTGTATCAACGGTTTTTAGTACCTGAAAGTCTGGCCTGTTTGGATAACTGAAACTTACCTGTTCAAAACGAACACCTCCTTTTAGTAAATGATGAGGATCCTGCAGCGAAAGTTTACTGACTGGCTCAGGCAATTCATTAAAGATCTCCATCAGGTCTTCAGTGGCACCAATAAACTTCTGAACCCGCGCAAAGACATCAGCCATGCCGCCAATGGTCCCGCCAATAAATACAGTGTATATTACAAAGGAAAACAACTCACCGGTAGCCAGTTCACCACTGGCCAACAGTATGGAGCCTCTCCATATCACAGCCACCATAGTGCCAAAAAGACCCAGAATGATAAAGGAAGAAAAGGCTCCGCGTAATTTACCGTTTTTAATTCCTGTTTGTGCTATTTCACGGGTTTTTTGACGATACCGGGCCATTTCAAAGAACTCGTTGGTAAATGCCTTAACACTTTGTATCCCCTGCAAGGTTTCCTCTACAATGGTATTGGAGTCGGCCACCTGCGCCTGGGCCAATTTACTCAGCTTCCGTATATATCGTCCAAAAAAAACTACCAGTACCACTACTACAGGAACAATAGCCAGCATGAACAAGGTAAGTTTCATTGAAGTGATAAGCATCAGCCCGATGCCGCCAATAATAATAAGTAATTGTCGTATGAATTCGGATAGAGTTGTAGTAAGAGCATCCTGCAGCAGGGTTATATCTGATGAAATTCTGCTGTTTAGCTCACCCACCCTTCTTTGCTGAAAAAACTTCATGGGTAATTTAATCAAATGATTGTAAGTGCTTTGGCGCAAATCGGCCAGCGTTTTTTCGGCCACACGCACAAAAAGAAATATCCTGAAATAGGAAAATACAGACTGTATGATTAATATAAATGCAAGGATCAATGCAATTCGGTTAATCTCATTACCCAGCATTCCCTGGTTTCCTAAGTCGACTATCTCGCCCAGCAACTTTGGAAAAGCCAGGCTGGCTGCACTTGAACCCAAAAGAAACAAAAGCCCCAGACCATACTCCCACTTGTAGGGTTTTAAATAGCGGTAAAGCCTGAACAATCTGCGCAAACCTGTGATTGTAACTTTCTTATTCAGGGGTTCATCAGTCATATCAAAAAATATTTATTCTTTTATTAAAAACTTCTCCTAAAACACCTGAAAAGTAACTTATGTTGGTTACATTTTATTTTTTATATCGCAAAATTACCTTAGTTTTTTCAGTACTTAGGTTAATCCACTCTTTGTGAAAAGAAAAATCTCATCTTAAACCCATTTCTGTAATGTTCAAAATCAATTTTATGACTATGTTTGGACATATTTTTTATAGCCGAAAATTCAGGATTATGAAGAAACATTACTACGGATTATTTTTATTGACATTGTTGTTCATATTAATCAATTGCACCATGCAGGAAGAACCGAACTATGGCATCTTTTCCCATTCCCGGGATGTGGGAAATTTGAAGCACAAGGGTAAAACAGTATACGAACCATCTACCGGGAAATATTTCATTTCGGCCAGTGGTACCAACATGTGGCACGATACCGATGAATTCCATATGGTGTGGACTAAAGTCAGTGGAGACTTTATCCTGTATTCCAATGTAGCATTTCAGGGCGAAGGGGAAGATGACCACCGCAAGGCAGGATTGATTATCCGAAAATCCCTTGATACATCTTCGCCATACTTAAGTGTTTCTTACCATGGCGATGGACTGGTATCCATGCAATACCGGCTCAAAGATGGGGGACTTACGGATGAGATCCGGCATTCTGAAAGTTTTGCCAGTATTCTTCAGCTGGAAAGAACGGGCAATAAGATCCTTGTGCAGGCATGCCAGCCGGGTGATCCGTTTGCCAAAACCGGGGCATTAGAGCCGGACTGGCTGGAAGATGAGTTTTATGTAGGTCTGTTTGTCTGTTCTCATAATGCCGATGCAGTTGAAACCGCAGTTTTTTCTAATACACGGCTTTCAATCCCGGTTGGGGAAAATTTTACTCCCTATCAGGATTTCGCTGGATCAAGGGTAGAGATACTGGACGTTGAAACCGGATTGAGAAAAGTTGTTTACGAAACGCCTGATAATCTTGAAGCACCCAATTGGTCGCCCGATGGCAAGTACCTCATTCTGAACGGACGTGGCCTGCTTTACCGTTTGTATCTTGACAGTGGTGTAAAGGAACAAATTGATACCGATTTTGCTACTTCGCTCAATAATGACCATGGTATTTCGCCCGACGGTACCCGACTGGTGATCAGTCATCATGTGGATGATTTACCCCCCGATCAGAACTCCATTATTTTCACCCTGCCCATCGAAGGGGGCACTCCGGTAAGGGTAACGGAAAAAGGGCCATCCTACTG
>RECE01000095.1 GCA_007694165.1 Bacteroidota bacterium | reverse complement strand
TCCCCTTTTACATTTCAGCAAAACCTGTCGGGAAAGACCGGGAAGTTTCTTTATTTTTGTATAGGGAAATTCTGATTTCCTGTAAACCCATCTTTTCATTAAACGACTCCAGATGATTTCATTTGAAAAAGCCCTTGAAACCATACTTGCTTCTGCCCGCTATATGGGCGATGAGCGTATTGATTTTATGGATTCCCAGAACAGGGTGCTGGCCGAAGACGTACATTCAGATGTAGATATGCCCCCATTCGATAAAGCTGCCATGGACGGATTTGCCTGCCGCAAAGACGACCTTGACAACGAACTGGAGGTGATTGAAACCGTTGCTGCTGGTCAGATTCCTCAAAAAAGCATTGAGGAGGGTCAGTGTGTGCGTATTATGACCGGTGCCATGATACCGGAAGGGGCAGATACTGTAATCATGGTAGAGCAAACCGAAATGACAGGGGAGGAGAGGGTACGTTTTACCGGTTCCAAAACCACTGCCAATATCGCCTACAGGGCTGAGGATGTAACGGCAGGAGATGTAATGTGGAAGAAAGGGGAACCCATTCGCGCTTCGCATATTGCTATTTTTGCTGCTGTAGGATGTACAGAGCCTTTGGTAGCAAAGCAACCAAGAGTGGCTGTTCTCTCAACGGGTGATGAACTGGTGGAGCCCTATGAAAAGCCCGGGCCGGGTAAAATCCGCAATTCCAACGCATGGCAGCTCATGGCACAGATACGCAATGTCAATTGCATTGCCAATTACATGGGCATTGTTCCCGACACCGAGGAAGAAACAGACCTTGCCATCTCCAAAGCCCTGGAAGAAAATGATGTGGTTATTCTGACAGGGGGAGTGAGCATGGGTGATTTTGATTTTGTCCCCAAAGTGATGAAAAAAAATAATGTAGATATCAGGTTTCAGAAAGTGGCCGTAAAGCCCGGTCGGCCGACTGTTTTTGGTGTAACGGAAAAATCCTATATTTTCGGACTTCCCGGCAACCCGGTCTCTTCCTACATCAACTTTGAGGTTTTCGTTAAGCCAATGCTTTACAAGCTGATGGGACATGATTATCGTCCGGTGGAGCTTACCCTGCCCATGGCTGCAGATTATAAGCGGAAAAAAGCCGACCGGCTCGAGTGGGTTCCTGTGGATATTACCCCCGCCGGAGAAGTGTTGCCGGTAAGTTATCATGGATCAGCGCACATTCATGCGGTTTGTTTGTCCAAAGCCCTCATGAAAGTACCCGTTGATACGTTTACATTTGACAAAGGAGAAAAAGTACATGTTAGACCATTATAACCGTAAAATCAACTATTTGCGCATATCGGTTACCGACAGGTGCAACCTTCGTTGCAGCTACTGTATGCCCGAGGATGGCGTATGCATGGTGGAGCACAAAGAAATACTTACCTACGAAGAAATTCAGGAAGTTGTTGCGGTAGCTGTGCCCCTGGGCATTGATAAAATACGCCTTACAGGGGGAGAACCCCTGGTAAGAAAAGATATTGTGGAACTGGTAAGGATGATATCGGTTGTAAAGGGAGTGAAGGATATTGCCATTACCACCAATGGGGTTTTGCTGGAGAAATTTGCCCGTCAGCTTGCCGAAGCAGGGCTGCACAGGGTAAACATAAGCCTTGACACAATGGATCCTGAGAAATTCCACCAAATCACCCGTGGAGGCGATATCCGCAAGGTATTTGCCGGAATAGAAGCTGCAAGGCTTGCAGGTCTCAGTCCTATTAAAATCAACTGTGTTATTAAGCAATTCAGCGATGAGCCCGATGCGTTGGCTGTAAAACAATTCTGCCTGGAGAATGGTCTGCAAGCGCGTTTTATCAGCCAGATGGACCTCTCAACTGGACATTTCAGCATTGTAGATGGTGGTACCGGCGGCGATTGCGCCAATTGCAACCGCCTGCGACTTACTCCTACCGGGAAAATGAAGCCCTGCCTGTTTTCTGACCTTGAATATGATATTCGTGAGATGGGGATACGTGAAGCCATTGAAGCTGCCTTGTTTGGTAAGCCAGAAAAAGGCTCCACCAACCTGAGCAACTGTTTTCATAATATCGGGGGGTAGCAAGCATATGCCTGCCTGTCCCTTTTTACAAATGGCAAAGTAGTGTTAGCTCGCAAAAGTTAACGCACCATTTGCTTTTCAAACTATATTATCCCCTGTGTAGCCATTCGCGAAAGGATGAAGTTCTCAGGCTTCAATGGGATGGGTAATAACTCTTTCCACACAAAGTCAATTCCCCGGTTCAGAAAGGTGTATCCTGCCTGCTGAAAGTACCTTGTTTCGACCCGATTGTAACTGTTATGGCTGAAATGCCAGTTGCGAACCATTGCGACTCCCTCTTTGCTGAACAATTGCCGCGAGGCATAACCAATCATCCCTGCCATGTCTTCCGGAGGCAATTCCGGATGGAATACCGACTGACTTACATAGGCCACCCCATCAGGATGAACGTTAAATACCATGTAGCCTTTTTGTGAACCTGTGGAATCGTAAAAACTGAATGTATGCGTTTTGTATAAGTTAGGATTGTTATAGATTCTCCATTTCTGGTATGCTTCAGAATGGTAAATGCTGAATTTTTCGGGGTTCTTTTCCAGATTTGCCTTCATCAGAAGGTCTGCACCGGCAGTATTCTCATCTCTTGCCACAGTGTAGTTTTTTGGGAGTTTTGCCGTTCCGTGCAATGCACTGGTGGCTTTTGAAAGAAAGCACAATCCCATGATTTTGAGTTTGTCCAGGGCTTTGTTCTCCGGATTGAGGCTTTTAAGAAACCTGTAGGAAGGTAGCAATTGGTTCACCATCAGGCTCTGGCTATGGGGGTAGGGTAGCTCGAATCCAAGTTTTTTAAAGGGTTTGCGGGCCGGGGTGAACCCCCACACGGCTGTAATCCCCTTTTCAGCTGCCCTTTCCAGCATCTGCTTGTAAAGATTGTAAAATATGGGCTGCCCCCAGTAGTCCGGGTCCAGGAGGGTGTCCTCGCTTTTGCCGGTCAACCAGGTCTTGCCATCGCTGTCAATAACCTCAATGGGAATAATGCAGTTGGTGCATATTACCCTGTCGCCATCTTCAGCAATAAAATAAATGGATGGGCCTGCCGGGCAATTATGAAAACCCCAGTAAAACTGTTCAAGGGTTCTGTTTTTTCCATAATAGCGATTGTGAAAATCGTTGATACGCGGATAGTCTTTCTCTTCTGCCTGTCTGATGGTTACCATGCGATTCGTGTTTGTTGTACAATTTCTGACGGGGTCAACGTTGGTATTTTGGCCTCGTATATGAATGATAAAACTTTCTTGTATTCTTTCAAAAAGCCGTTGTATTTGAAGTCGGTAAAGTAATTGTTATGCCACAAAAGCGATAAAAGGGAGTTGGTTGAATTTTTGTTGTAGGCATGGATGATGGTGTCTGCGATGGTGTTTCTATCTGCTATCATGTATTTATGAAAAGATGTGTCCATAAAAACAAGAGGTGCTTCCACAAAATTAAAAGGTTTTTTCAATTTAAAATCATAGGGTTGAAAAGAATTACCGTAGGAGTTTCGGAATCCACAGTGTTCTGCAAAACCCAGGCTGGAGTCAAACTCAATGGGCGATTCAGAGAGCAATGGCCAGTCGGTGTGGGGCAAAAATTTAAGGAAATGATAGCGGTTGAAGGGCTGCAGCTTTTTCCCTTTCCGCAACTCTTCTTCAAAAGAACTTGCTTCCGGCGATTTGTGCAGGCCGTTGATAAAGCCTTTCCCTGCTACCTCGTTCAGCAGTATTTGTTCTTTTGCAATGGAATAATCTGAATTTTTTATTCCGGAGCTTCCTTTGCCCTTTTTTACCAGCCAGAAGAATGTGGATTTTATGTCGTATTCCGAATTGATACGCATGATCCTGTCCATATTCTTCCAGTGGGGTTTCCGGCTGAACTCCATCAGCAGAATGCGAAGCATGGCAGGGATGTTCAGGTTTGTAAGGCTGTAAAACCCATCCTGAAGCAAGGAGCCATAAAGGGTGTCAATATCGTGGGATATAAAAAATGCGGTTGGGTTGGGGATTGTCTTTATCCCCTTTTCGGTACAAAACTGCACCATAAGTTTCCTGGCCAGATTCTCTTCAATGTTGTCAAAACGGTGCTGGTAAGACGCATCATACCTGAACCTGGCGAATGCATCCAGATCTGATTCTGCAGGATTATACTCCTGCAGGCAGTTGAGCATGTAAAAGATGGTGGCCAGATGATCGGGGTTGCCTTTTGCATCGCGAATAACCGGTTCCGAAACAAAAACAGCGGAGTGAGACAAATCCGGGTTTTCCTTCTCCAGCTCGTTATAAAATTCAATGGCAATAGGTTGCGAGTCAGCGTGCATATGATCCCATACGAGATCTGCCTGCTGCACCTCATCCGTATAAATGAAATCCGCATTTTCATTCTTAGCGATGGTCTTCAGGGTATGCAATAACGGAAAGTAATAGCTGGTGTTTTTCCTGATGTAAAGTTTAGGCATAAATCGTCGGGTATGAGTTAGGGCTTATTTTGAAATTTCAGAATAGTTCCTGCCCATGAGTATCCCACCCCAAAACCGGCAAGCAAAACATTGCCATTCAGTTTGTTTTCTTTTGCTGCTTCGGCCAATGCAATGGGAATAGTAGAAGAAACGGTGTTCCCCACCTTCTCCATACAATAGTAAAACTTTTCCTCTTCTATTATTATCTTTTTGCGCAGGAAGTTGAGCATGTACTTATTGGCCTGGTGAAAAACATACAGGCTGATATCTGATTTTATAAGCCCATTGGATTTGAGGGTCTCCTCCACAAGTATCGGCACTTTTTCGAGAGTAAAGTTGAAGATTTTCGTGCCATTCATAAAAAGATGGTCAGAGGATTTGATATTTCCTGATTCATCCGTGGTAAGGTCGTTTTGTTTTTCAGGGTATTTAATACCGCCGGTTTTTACCATCAGGTTTTCCGCTCCGGTGCCATCTGTTCCCAGGCTGAAGTTTCCGATTTCTGCAAAACCGTCGCCCGAGATAAGGCATGCAGCTGCAGCGTCTCCAAAAATGGTTCGGTTTATCTTGTCTTTTGGGTGAATGTGTTTGGTGTAGATTTCTGAGGTTATCAGCAAAACGTTACGGGCAATTTCTCCGCAAATAAGCCCTTTTGCCAGCGAGAGTCCATATACAAATCCTGAGCACCCCATATTGAAATCAAGTGCTCCCGCCGTAGTGGGTATATCCAGCATCTTCTGCACCAGGCATGCTGTAGTAGGCAGAAAGTAATCGGGACTTTGGGTGCACAGCAAAATATAGTCGATGCTTTTGGGGTCAATGTTGTATTCTTTGAAAAGTTCGCGGGCTGCTGCTGCCGCCAGATCTGAAGTGCTTTCCTCTTTACCGGCCACCCTTCTTTCGGCAATGCCGATTTTTGATGCAACCCTCTCTACTGACCATTCCGGGAAATCCTTTACCAGCTCCTCATTGGTCAGTACCTTTTCGGGCAAATAGTATGAAATGCCTTTGATATATGCTTTGTGCATGGTGTGTGATTTAATCGGTGAATCGTTTATTTGTTTTGTGGTTGTTCAGGTTGTGCAATGGCCTGCCTTGTCTACAACAATGTAAACCCTCCGTCCAGGACCAGGTGTGAACCGGTTGTCCAGGCACTGGCGTCCGAAAGCAGGTAGATAGCCGCGTAAGCAACCTCTTCAGGCTTTCCAAATCGTTTGAGTGGGTATTTCTGCATTTCCTGCTGCATCTGCTCGCTGCTGATGACTCCCTCGTCAAACAAAGGGGTTGCTATTTGTCCGGGGTTGATGCTGTTTACCCGTATCCCTTTGCGGGCCAAATCAATGGCCATCCCTTTTACCATACCATTTACGGCCGCTTTGGTGGAAGAATAGAGCGAATGGCCCGGCGATCCGCACAGGAAACCAGAAATGGAGGATATCCATACAAAAGAGGCATTTTTATTGAGTTTTTTCTGTTTCACCAGCTCCTTGCTCAGCAAAGTGGGGCTGATGAAATTTACCGAAAAAATCTCTTCCAGTTTTTCCCGCGTGATAAACTGAAACGGCAGACTGGTAATGATTCCGGCAGCATGAACTACTCCATCCAGTGAAGGCAGCCGGGTAATCATTTCTGTTGTTTGTTGTTCATCGTTTAAATCGGCAATGTGTTGTTCGTGTCCGTCACCCCTGAGCAAAGAAAAAGTTTCTCCAAGCCTTTCACTGTTACGCCCACTGATAAGCAACGTGGCTCCCATTCGGGAAGCTTCCACCGCAATCGCTCTGCCTATTCCCGAAGATGCGCCGGTAATGAAAATGGTTTTCCCCGCAAGGGTGAAAGGATTGTGGTTCATTTTTTTGATTTTACCAGGGTAAACAGATCTTCAACGGTTTTGCTGTTTCGGATATCATCTCCGGTAAGGGTAACGCCATATTCCGAATCTGCCATGGCTATTACCGACATGGCGGTCAGCGAATCCCATTCTTCCAGTTCTTCCCTGAATTTTGTTTCTGCTTTTATCAGCGATGGGTCAGTGTCTTCGAATTGTTCGCAAAAGTGTTTAAGAAACTCGTT
>RECE01000228.1 GCA_007694165.1 Bacteroidota bacterium | reverse complement strand
AAAAAACAAAAGCCCGTCAACGGAAAAGTTGACAGGCTAAGTTCACTTAGTAGCGGGGACAGGATTCGAACCTGCGACCTTCGGGTTATGAGCCCGACGAGCTACCACTGCTCCACCCCGCAATATATCTTGAAAGCTTATTGCTTTGTATTTCTTAAGAACTTTTGCTGATTCGGAAATTTTATTCCCTCATTTGCAGGTGCAAAGATACGCATTTTTTCCACGCAGACAAACTATGCCCACTTTTTTTAAATAAAAGTTGTACTTTTGTAGTCACTTCGGGGGGTATCCTCTTATTTATCAGCATTTTTCAATGCAAAAAAATAATTTTCAATTATGCACAAAGCCGGCTTCGTAAACATTTTAGGCAAACCCAACGTGGGCAAATCCACCCTGATGAACGCCCTTCTGGGTGAAAACCTGTCCATCATCACCCCAAAGGCACAAACTACCAGGCATCGGATCCTGGGTATTGCCAATGAGGAAAACTACCAGATTGTCTTTTCCGACACCCCCGGCATCATCAAACCGGGATACAAATTGCAGGAGTACATGATGGGTTTTGTGCATACGGCCATTGAAGATGCCGACATTTTCCTGCTCATTTCGCAGGTGGACAATGACTTTGACGATGAAACCATCCTGGAGAAACTTCGCAAGACCGAAGCTCCCGTGCTGCTGCTTATCAACAAAATCGACCTTGCCACACAGGATGAGGTGATTGCCAAGTGTGAACAATGGAAGAAAGACTTCCCCAACTTCAAGGTTTTGCCCATTTCTGCACTCAACAATTTCAACCTTGACCAGTTGATGGATAAGATTGTGGAAATTTTACCTGAGTCGCCCCCCTATTATTCCAAGGACGACCTTACGGATCGTCCGGTGCGGTTTTTCATCAGCGAGATTGTAAGGGAAAAAATCCTGATGAACTATCAGAAGGAGATTCCCTATTCGGTGGAGGTGAGTGTGGATTCGTTCAAAGAAGAAGAAAAAATCATACACATCCGTTGTGTGATTCACGTGGTGCGCGATTCACAAAAGGGAATTCTTATCGGACACCAGGGGAAGGCACTGAAAAAGATTGGTACCGAAGCCCGCAAGGACATTGAAAAGTTCCTGGGCAAGCATGTCTTTATCGATTTACACGTAAAAGTGAGCAAAAACTGGCGCGACAACGATATGCAGCTGGGCCGTTTTGGGTATAAATAGGGTCACTCCTTCATACTCATTTGTATCCTTTTGCGCGCCATATCCACCTCAAGGATCGTCACCATCACTTTTTGGTTTAAGGTTACCACCTCAGCGGGGTTACTGATATAGCGGTCGGCCATCTGACTTACATGTACCAGTCCGTCCTGGTGCACTCCCACATCTACGAAAGCTCCGAAAGCAGTAATATTGGTGACAATACCGGGCAGTTTCATGCCCTGCCGCAGATCCTGTATGCTGTTTACGGAACGGTCAAACTCAAAAAACTCGATTTCTTTGCGCGGGTCACGACCCGGTTTGGCCAGTTCGGCAAGGATATCCTTCAGGGTGGGCAGCCCTACCGATTCGGTTTTGTATTTTTCAAGGACAATTTGCTTGCGCAGGGTTTCGTTGTTCACCAAATCGGTCACACTCACTCCCAGGTCTTTGGCCATGGCATCCACAATGTGGTAGCTCTCGGGGTGCACGGCACTTTTATCCAGCGGATTCTTGCTTTGGCTTACCCGCAGGAATCCTGCAGCCTGCTCAAAGGCCTTGGCACCAAAGCGGGGAACTTTCTTAAGTGCGGTGCGAGAGTTGAAAGGGCCATTTTCGTCCCGGTACGCCACAATGTTTTTGGCCAGTACCGGTCCAAGGCCCGATACATAGGTCAGCAGCTCCTTGCTGGAAGTATTCACCTCTACTCCCACCTTGTTAACAGAGCTAACCACCACATCATCCAGGCTGTTTTTCAACAGTTTCTGATCCACATCGTGTTGATATTGTCCCACTCCGATAGATTTGGGATCGATTTTCACCAGCTCAGCCAGCGGGTCGGCTAAACGGCGGCCAATGCTTACCGAACCTCTTACGGTAACATCATAATCCGGAAATTCCTCCCGCGCTACCGATGAGGCAGAATAGACCGAGGCACCACTCTCATTCACCATGACAGCGATGATATCTCTGGGAAAGCGGATTTTGCGTACCATATCTTCTGTTTCGCGCCCGCCGGTTCCGTTACCGATAGCGATGGCTTCGATCTGGTAGGCATCCACCAGGCTTTGAATTTTGGCTGCCGCTTCGCGGCGCTGGTTCTGCGGGGGAAACGGATAAATGGTTTCGTTGTGAAGCAGCTTACCCTGCTTATCGAGACACACCAGTTTACAGCCCGTGCGTATGCCCGGGTCGATGGCGAGTATATTTTTCTGTCCAAGGGGTGGTGCAAGCAGGAGCTGGCGGAGGTTTTCGGCAAACACCCTGATGGCTTCCTTATCTGCTTTGAGTTTGTAAAGCTGCCGCATCTCCGTTTCCATGGAGGGCGACATAAGTCGTTTGTAGCTGTCTTTCACTGCCAGGGCAACCTGGGCGGCGGCTTCATTGCGCCCTTTCACAAACATCGACTCCAGCATTTCCAATGCCTCTTCTTCATCGGGCTGAATGCTTACCTTCAGAAACCCTTCGTTCTCTCCCCTGAACATGGCCATGATACGATGCGAAGGAGCTTTGGCCATGGGTTCCGACCATTCAAACCAATTCTCATACTTTTGCCCTTCCGATTCTTTTCCTTTAACCACTTTGCAGCTGAGCTGGCTTTTGCGTTCGTTGAGCCGGCGTATGCGTTGTCGGGCACGGGCATCTTCGTTGACCCATTCGGCAATGATGTCGCGGGCACCGGCAAGGGCGGCCTCCATATCGGGCACATCCTTTTCGTCACTTACGAAAGAAAGGGCTTTCCCTTCCACATCCATGTTGTTTTGCGAGAAGATCATTTTGGCCAGCGGTTCCAGTCCGCGGGCCACCGCCATGGTTGCACGGGTTTTACGTTTGGGACGGTAGGGCAGATACAAGTCTTCCAGTGCGGCCATGTTGGCAGCAGCATGGATTTCCTTCTCCAGTTGGGGGGTGAGCTTGTCCTGTTCGGCAATGCTGTTGAGAATGGCCTCACGCCGCTTGTCCAGCTCTTCCATCTGGTGCAGCCGGTCGCGGATGGTGGCAATCTGCACCTCGTCAAGCGAACCGGTCATCTCTTTTCGGTAACGCGAGATAAATGGTATGGTAGCCCCCTGGCGGAGCAATTCAATGGTTCTTTCTATTTGCCAACCTTCAATGGCGGTTTCCTGCTGAAGCTGCTGAACGTATTTTTCCATAAACTTGTGATTTTTCCGGTGGCAAACTTACACATTTTTTAGGTTTCAGGGCAGGCAAATCATCCTTTCTGTAAGCTCAGGATTCCCTGTTTTATTGATCTTCTGTAAAAATAAAATTTCAAATTAACAACCCTCACTATCAATCAACCCGTTAACTTTTTTCTTTGTTTTGGTAAACCTTGACAATATCCGGGGTTGGCAAACAACATTCTGTTTATTTTTGTTAGGATTAAATAATTGTTTTAAGTCAAATCAGGCTTCCAAAGGCTAAATCCCAAACTTAACTTCCCCATGAACAATAGCAGCAAACAAAGACAACAGGGAAGAACACACAAATCATCAACAAAAAATACACACATGGAAAAAAAGATATTTAGATTTTCTTCAGGGTTTGCGGCCCTAATAGTTGCCATTCTCATTATAACAAGCATCAAACCCGCCTCCGCGCAGATTTTCCCCTCCGACGGCCTTCGCATGCCCGGAAGCTGGAACGGCTGGACCAACGACCCCGGCATGGGAGGGAGTTTTGATTTGGCACGCATAACATCAGGAACCCTGCGCTGGCAAACCACATTTCAGCACACCGGAGATACCGGTATGCAGGAGTTCAAGTTTGCAAGCACTTCCTTTGGCGACCCCTGGGGCAACCAGTGGGCCGGCAATGTTGACTTGCAGATAAACACGCTGGAAATGGTAGTCTTTGGCACTCCCAGCGAACCCAACAATGCTATCAGTATCACTCAAAACAAGTGGTACACGGTAGTTTTCGAAGACAGCGGCTATGAGGACAGCCGCGTCATTTTCATGGAAACGGCACAGCAACCCACCCTTATATCTTCGGTAATCCAGGACCCTCCAATGGTGGAAAGCCAGCAAACCGTCCACATTACCGCCAACTTTTCCACCCCTTCAGGCAGTGATGAGTACTTCTTTCTCCGCTACACCCTTGATGAATGGTCAACCTCCCTGGTGCTGCCCATGACGATCGACAATACTACCGCTACGGCAACTATCCCTGGTTTTGACTCCGAAACTTCGGTTGAATACTATATTTTCAGCAGTACGCTGGCAACCGTAACCCAGGATTTTGATTTGATTACCCTTCGCAAAAACAACAACAACGGAAACAACTATTCCTACATCGTTGATCAGCCTGTGGAATGCGGACAACAGACAGATGTGGTAACTACCGACCCGGCTTTCCCCCAGGAAAACACTTCCCTTACCATCTATTTCAATGCAGAAATGGGCAATGGCGGATTGTTCAATTACGATGGAGATGTATATGCCCACACTGGGGTTATTACCAATGAAAGCAGCAACAGCAGCGACTGGAAATATGTAAAAACAAACTGGGGGGAAAACACTCCTGCTACCATGCTCACCCGGCTGGACGACAACCTTTATGCGCTTGACATTGACGACATACGCAGTTATTATGCCGTACCCGCTTCGGAGGAGATACTGCAACTTGCCTTTGTATTCCGCTCGGGCGAACCCGATGATTCCGGCAACTATCGGGAGCATAAAAACTCCGACAATTCTGATATTTTCATTTCGCTGTATGAGCCTGAGCTCAACGTAAAAATCCTCAGCCCCAATGCCCGTAACCCGCTGGTAAGTCCTAACCAGGTGTTGCCTGTTTGCGTGGAGGCACTGGAAAACGAAAGTCTGAGCATTTACATCAACGACCAACTGCTCACTCAAGAATATTCTTCCTCTGTAGCCTGGCCCCTGGTACTGCAAACCCTCGAACCCGGCACCCACTGGATAAGGGCAAAAGCTTCCGACGACATGACGGAGGTATGGGATTCTGTGGCCATTTTTCTGCGTGGACCTGTGATGGTGGAAGATTTGCCTGCGGATATGCTCAATGGCATCAATTACATCGACAACCAAACAGTAACGCTCGTTTTGCACGACCCTGCCGGTCTGAAGCAGTTTGCCTTTGCCATCGGAGACTACAGCGACTGGTTGCCCAATGAAGACAATTACATGAAGCGCACCCCCGACGGCCAGAGATTCTGGGTAACCCTTACCGGCCTTGGGGCTGATACCGAATATGCTTACCAGTATTATATTGACGGAGAAATGAGACTTCCCGACGCTTATGCAGAAAAAATCCTTGACCCCTGGAATGACCCCTGGATTCCCACTTCTACCTATCCCAACCTGAAGGCTTATCCCTTTGGCAAGACCACGGGCATTGTAAGCATCATGCACCCGGGCAGAGCACCTTACCAGTGGCAGGTACCCGATTTCACCCCCGTTGCCATCAACGAAACCCAGCAGGACCTGGTGGTTTATGAATTGCTGGTGCGAGATTTTCTCGATTCACGCCATATCACTGAGGTTATCGACAAACTCGATTATCTGCAGGATCTGGGAGTAAACGCCATCCAGCTGATGCCCATCATGGAATTTGATGGCAACGACTCATGGGGCTATGCACCCAACTTCTTTTTCGCTACTGACAAATATTATGGTACTCGCCAGGCCTACAAGGAGTTTATTGATGCCTGCCATTTGCGCGATATTGCGGTTATCCTCGACATTGTGCCCAACCATGCTTTCGGACAAAATCCCATGGTAAACATGTACTTTGATCCCACTGCCGGGGAGTTCGGACAACCCCTGCCCGAGAACCCCTGGTTTAACCAGCAGGCACCCCACCCCTACAGCGTGGGCTATGACTTCAACCACGAAAGCCCCCATGTAAGATCGTTTTTCAAGAGAGTATTTGAATACTGGCTCACCGAATTTAATGTCGACGGCTACCGCATCGACCTCTCCAAGGGACTTACCCAGAATTATTCCGGTGATGATATGGGCGCCTGGAGCGCTTATGATCAAAGCCGTATCAACATCCTCACCGATTATTACAACCACATCAAATCTGTCAAACCCAATGCCTATGTAATCCTTGAGCACTTTGCTGCCAATGACGAAGAAACCGTGCTGGCCAATACGGGCATGATGCTCTGGAGTGCCATGCATGACAATTACAAGCAGGTGGCCATGGGATACCAGCAAAATTCATCGCTGGCCTGGGCTCACCACAGTACCCGCGGATGGAACTATCCCAACTTAATTGATTACATGGAGAATCATGACGAAGAACGCCTGATGTTTGAAGCCATTACCTATGGCAATTCATCAGGTGGCTACAACCTGGGCGATACCCTGACCGCTTTGAACCACATGGAAATGGCCGCGGTGCTGTTCCTGGGTATCCCCGGACCAAAAATGATATGGCAGTTTGGAGAAATCGGCTATGATTATTCCATTTTCTATGGAGGAGATCGCACAGCAGCCAAGCCTCCCCGCTGGGACTACTGGGATATCCCGGAGAGACAGCGCCTGCACCGGGTGTACAACGGCATGATACAACTGCGTACCCATGATGCATTCCGCTTCGGACAATTTACCCATGATCTTGGTGGACTGGGCAAAAGAGCATGGGTAAGCCATGAAAGCATGAATGTGGTGATTGCCGCCAACATGGGGGTCAATGGTTTTGATATGGCTCCCGGGTTTCAGCATGCCGGTACCTGGTACAACTATTTTACCGGTGAGGCGGTAGAAGTTTCCAACCCAGCCAATCACTCCTTCTATTTTGAACCGGGAGATTATAAAGTGTTTAGCAATGTAGCTGTGCCACGTCCGTTTTATCATATTAACCTGACGGTAAAAAGCCAGTCTGATCAAATGCCCCTGGCAGAGGCCACGGTAAAAATCGAAAGAGCGGGAACAAGAGAAACCGGTGCAGACGGGAGTGCATACTTCACTCAACTGCCCGGCGGCTTTGAAATGGAAGTTTCCAAACCAGGTTTCAAAACTTACCTGGGTACAATTGTGGCAAATAACGATCTTGATGTGACAATTCTGCTTGAAGAGGGAGATGATGTAAGTGTCAATGATCCGGTATATGCCTCATTGATTTCCATCTACCCCAACCCGGCTTCAGCAGACGTTACTATTGAGAGCCCGGCAGGAAGCACAGTTACCATTTACAATGTGCAAGGTCAGCTGACAGATAGATTTGTGGCAGGCAGCGAAAAAACACGGGTAGACATCTCCGGATGGCCATCGGGCATGTATCTGATCAGGGTAGTATCAGGTTCGGTTAGTGCCACCGCCCGGTTGATGGTGAAATAAAAATAGTTATTGGGGAGTAATATTTTTTCCTGATAAGGAAATAGAATTTGCGGTCTCTGAGTGGGATATTATGAAGGGATAACCTTCCTTTTACTCCACTCAGAGACCCTCATTTCAGAGTCTGCGGGCTTTTCTGTGCACCCACTTAGAGATGCAGTTCCTAAGGATTTCGGTGGTAACAGGCTTGGTCAGATAGTCATCCATTCCCTGTGCAATAAAGTATTCAGCATCGCCCTCCATGGCTTTGGCGCTGAGGCCAATAATTACAGGAAGCTCTTTTGTTGTGTACTTTTTTCTCAGCTCTTCTACAGCAGTCAGTCCATCCATTACAGGCATCTGGATATCCATAAAAACAAAATCAAATTTCCCCGGTACAATTACCTCCAGTGCCTCCTTGCCGTTGGAAGCCACTTCAACATTGCAGCCAATCTCCCCCAGCATCATGGAGATAACCATTTGATTGGTCCTTTTGTCTTCAGTAAGCAATATGTTTAACCCCGGCTCCATGACCAAAGCCTGTTCATAATCCTCCACCAGTGAAACATCAGCTGGAATCTCATCACAATTCTTAACCTTCAGCGTCAGGCTGAAGGTACTTCCTTTGCCTATCATACTGGATACTTCAATTTTGGCATTCATGAGTTCGGCCAGTCTTCGGGAAATGGACAGACCCAGACCTGCCCCGTCAAAATTACGTGTGTCAGAAGTCTCCAGTTGCGAGAATATTTTAAAAAGCTTTTTCTTTCCTTCTTCACCGATACCGATTCCTGTATCCTTTACACTAATTCGGATCAAACAATCGGAATTCGTTTTCTCAAGCAGTTCATATTTCAGCCTAACGGTTCCGTAGGAAGTAAATTTCACCGCATTGGAAAGCAGGTTGGTTACAATCTGGTTGATTCTGTTTTCATCGGCGTTGATATAGGAGGGAAGCTCCGGGTCTACATCCAGATAAAAATCAAGGCCTTTCTGACTGGCGAGAGCTTTAAACAAGCTATAGAGAACATCTGCCGATTCTCTCAGATTATAGTCTTTTTTGCGTATGATCAGTTTTCCCGCTTCAATTTTGGAGAGGTCAAGGATATCATTTACAATATGCAATAAACCATCTGATGATTTTTTAATAATATCTACAAAAAACAATTGCTGTGCGTTGAGGCTGGTATTTTTCAGAAGATCAATCATACCAAGAATACCGGTCATGGGCGTACGAATCTCATGACTCATATTGGCAAGGAATTGCTGTTTTATTTCGGCTACCCGTGTGGCCACCTCAATTTTCTTTCTCTGTGAGATATCCTTATAAATTCCAAACACGCCAATTTTAGAATCATTCAACATCACAGGTTTGCCAATGATTTCTATATCTATAAGCTTTCCCTCTTTTGTGCATCTGATGGTTTCGGTACTAATGAGCTCCCCGTTTGCTGCCATGCGGGTAAGTTCATTTCCCTGCTCTTTCAGATTATCAGGAACGATAAGGTCGTTTACCAACCGTCCTACAGCCTCCTCATGGGTATACCCAAATAATTGGGCAAAGTGATTATTGATTTGCTTTATGCGATCATTATTATCAAGGATAACAATGGCCATAGGAGCTTCACGAATGAGGGTTTCAGAAAAAGCCTCATGAATTTCCATATTTTCCTGCGCCAGTTTTTGACAGGTAATATCCCTTACAATACCACTTACAGCAACAATATTCCGGGTGCTGTCAAGTACAAGAAAACCTCTTATCTCGCCCCATTGGGTATGACCCTTTTTATGAATGAACAGAACTTCATGCAGGAACTGAATATTCTCTGGTTTTTCTCCTTTTTTAATGCTGCTGACAATCGTTTTCCGCTCTTTTTCCAGAATACCTATGGAAGAAGGGTGCATCACAGAAGCAGGAGCTAAACGCAAAAATTCTCTGGGTGAATAGCCGAGAAAACGCCTGACAGACTCGCTGATAAACGAAAATTTCCTCATTTCTACATCCATCTCCCAAACCACATCATTGATGTTTTCGGTCACCCTGCGATATTTGTCCTCAGACTCCAGCAGTTTTACCTCCGCCTGCTGCCGGGCAAAATTTTTATCCCATACACGCAGCAAATAAAACACCCTGGCAGGCAGGTACTGTATGTTATCCTCAGATTTTACCAAATAATCCAGCCCTCCCTTTTTTACCAGTTCAACACCTATAGAAACCGTTTCGGGCTCCACAAGAAAAACCACGGGAATACTATCGGCCACCGTCTTAAGAAGCTCTTCCGCGAAAGCATCTTCAGGTTCTGCAACCGTGTAAAGAATCATATCTGGCTTCTCAAGACCATTGAATGAAAAGGAAGATTCCTGAATAGAATCCTGAATATGAAGCTGAAGATTAAAGCCCTGATCGCTGAATGATTTTTGAATCAAACCGGTATACCTGGGATTATGATCGAAAAGTAAAATTTGAATATCAGTCATTATCTGGTTGGAGTCGGATTTTCTGCAATAATGTAAATTCTTTAATTGAAAAACAGTTGCTAAACATAAAATAAAATTAGTTCTTTTTATCTGATTTTTGATATGAGCTCAGGGTAAAACAAAAAGTTGACCCAGAATTGTTTCCATCAGATTCTACCCATATGCGCCCATTATGATTTTCCACAATCCTTTTTACCAGAGACAAACCCAATCCGGTTCCCGGGCTGTTGCTATCAAGCTTATCAAACAATCCAAAAATCTTCTCGTGATACCTGGGATCAATCCCCATCCCATTGTCCTGAACACAAAAGACATCCTCATCCTCTTGCTTACGCCAATACACTTTAATGGCAGGGTTTTGCTGGTGAACAGAAAATTTCACGGCATTTTCCATCAGGTTCTGATACAACTCCCTGATACGCGACTTACCGGCCACTACAACCGGCATATCCGACTGAATATACACCTCGCACTTCTTACCCTTAAGCAAGCCAAAAAGCAATTCATGTGCTTCTTTGGCAGGTTCTGTCATGGAAAATTCCTCGTTGTGCTCTACTACTTTGCCCAATCGGGACAATTTGAGCAAATCCTCCAGAAGATGCTGCATTTTATCGGTGGCGTTCTCAATTCTCAGGATGTCTTCGGTGATTTGTTCATGATTCATTTCCTCAATATCCTCTTTAAGCAGCCCCAGAAAGCCCTTTATAGTAACCAGCGGACTGCGCAAATCATGTGAAACGGTATAAGAAAACCTCTCCAACTCTGAATTTATCCTGGAAAGTTCTTCGAGCTGTTTTTTTATTACAGTCTCGGACTCAACTCTCTGTGTAATATCAAAATATACACCGATAATGCCCATGGGTTCCTTTTCCAGGTTATGAAACACTGACTTGTAAAAAAATGCGTCCATGGTTCTTCCGTCAGGATACTCGATCCGTGTCTCATAAACCTGTGTATCTCCTTTTTCCATCAGAGCTTTATCCTTTTCAAAAAACACCATGGCCTGCTGCTCTTCAAAAAGATCAAAAACAGAATGACCAATAATCTGCTCTTTCTCCTTTCCCAGGTACTCGCAAAAATATTTGTTGCATCCTTCATATATGCCATTCACATCCTTATAGAACAGGGGAAAGGGAATATTATCGATAATCAGTCCCAGGAAATGAGACTGAAATTCCACTTCCAGCAAGGCTTCTTTTTCACGGGTAATATCCATTACAAAGCCCTCGATGTACATCAGTTCACCCGACAAATCGCAGATACCCCTTGCCTGCTCACGCACCCATTTTACAGCACCATCGCGAGAAACAATCCTGTATTGATAGTCAAAACCTTCATTATTCCTGAGACTTCTTTCTACCACTTTTCTTATTGCATCCCTGTCTTCGGGGTGGATAATTTCATTATAACTGATGGAGCTGTTGTGCAAAATCTCATGGGTTTGGTAACCGGTGAGTTCTTCCACCCCAAAACTCACAAATATCATGGTCCAGGCCTCATCATGCCTACATCTGTATACCATTCCGGGGAGATTGGTTACCAGTGTGGCATTGATCCTTTCCGACTCTTCCAGGGCTATTTGTATTCTGTGCTTTTCATCGATATCATTGAAGGAGAAGTAGATTTTCATTTCTCCATTCTCATTAAAGCTGATACCGTTGAAGCTGGCTCTGAAAGGTATACATCCTGATCGCAACAGATTGGCCTCACCCAGCACCTGGTTTCCTTTTCTTAGTTTTTCTGTAAAACTCCAGGTAACAGGGTCTGAAGCAGAATCAACAATATCGAGAAGCGACATTTTCAAAGCACTTGATTTGTCTAAATCCAGCAAATTGCACCCTGCAGGGTTAATATCTGTGATGTCAAGCTTTGGAGAGCAAATCACTGCTCCCTGGGGGCTGTAATTAAAAATGGATTGAAACCGTCTTTCGCCCTCTTTGGCAGAGCGGAAGGCCTGAATTTGCTCAGTAATATCGCGGACTATCACCATCCTCATACTGCGATTGTTCTGCAAAGGCAACGAATGTCCCGAAACTTCCACATCAAATAGTTGTCCGTTTTTCTTTTTATGGATCCATCCGCTGCTTCTGTGAAAATCAGGCAATGGCTCCGACATATGTTCCATAAGCAAGGGTATTTCGGAAGCAGGTCTCAAATCAATGATACTCAAGCTCAAAAACTCTTTTTCCGAAAACCCATAAAGGGCAATGGCTGCTTTGTTGGCTTCCATAATCCGCAGGTCCTGTGTATCATAAACAAACATAGGACTGGGGTTATTGGCAAAAAGATACCCGTACCTGCGTGAGCTCTGCATATACCGCTCCTGCAGCCTTTTTTTCTCTTCGATGTCAACCAGGAAGCAATTAAACCCCAGAGAGTTGCCCGAATTAGTCTGACGTGGGATGGCATTTACCTGCACCCAATGATACGCTTCATCTTTGGTTAACATACGGTATTCGAGCTCAAACTGGGATTTGTTCACATATCCGTTGGTAAATTTGTCAATGCAATGGGGCTTATCATGAGGATGAACCCTCTCGAGCCAGGCAAATGGTTTGGTTCTGTCAACAGGACTGCCGGAAAACTCCAGCCATTTCTTGTTACTGAACAGACATTTTCCTTGTTCATCTGTTTTCCAAAGGGGCTGGTAATGCTGGTCAAGAAACTGCTGCTGCATGGCTTCCGTCTTGCGCAAATCCTTTTCTGTGCTGCGCAGGCTGATCAATACGAACCTGAGCATAACATATATCAGCAAACCACTGCCTAGCACATAAACCCATCCCTTCCAGGTTTGCACCCTGGTCAGAGTAACGGGGTCCTCAAAAAGCATAAGAGCCAGCCTGTCGGAAAACAAAATCCACAAGCTACCCAAAATTATGTAAACGAGGGTTATGAGCCGCTCTGGTTTTTCTCTGCTATTTAACACCGTTTTCCACATAACCTATCCCTTTTGATTGCTTGTACTTACAGCGCACTGAATACGATTAATGCAAAGGCACTTACCCAATTTAATTATCACCAACCTACATCTGTTAAAGAATTTATATCAGAGGTATTCTGTTATTTGTAAAAAAATATGTAGGTTTGCTTCAATACTCGTGTAAACTTAACAATTTTTTCGAAACCACAGGTAAATAGGCCTGTAATTAATTGCGTTTTTTCAATTCAACCCCATCAAAATACAAATTTAAAACCTTATTTTATGCATGACTTAAAGAAGTATATTGAAGAAAACCAGGACCGTTTTCTTGAGGAATTATTTGAGCTGATAAGAATCCCATCGGTAAGCTCCAAAGAAGATCACAAGGAGCACATGTATGCAGCAGCTAAATGGGTAAAAGAAAAACTCCTGACAGACGGTGCTGACCATGCTGAAGTGATGGAAACAGAAGGACACCCTGTAGTGTATGGTGAAAAGATTCTGGATGCCTCTTTGCCTACGGTTATGATTTACGGCCATTATGACGTTCAACCGGCTGAGCCTTTTGATTTATGGAAAAGCCCCCCATTCGAACCAGAAGTACGCGACGGAAAAATCTATGCCCGTGGAGCCAATGATGACAAGGGACAGATGTTTATGCACTTCAAGGCTTTTGAATATATGCTGAAAACCAACCAGCTCCCCTGCAACGTTAAGTTTATGATTGAAGGGGAAGAAGAAATTGGGTCACCCAGCCTGGAAAACTTCTGCAAAGCCCATAAAGAAAAGCTTTCGGCAGATGTAATTCTTGTTTCAGACACATCCATGCTTTCTCCCGATACACCATCCATAACCACCGGCCTGCGCGGCCTGGCATACATGGAGGTGGAAGTTACAGGACCCAGCCACGATCTCCATTCAGGATTGTATGGAGGAGCAGTAGACAACCCGCTGAACGTACTCTGTGAGATGATCGCCCAACTGCGCGACGAAAACAATCACATAACCATTCCCGGTTTTTATGATGACGTGGAAGAGCTCAGCAAAGAAGAAAGAGAAGAAATGGCGCGTGCACCTTTTAATCTGGAAGCTTTCAAAAAAGGCATCAACCTCAAAAAGGAAGCCGGAGAAAAAGGGTATTCCACCATGGAACGTACCGGAATCCGACCCAGTCTTGATGTAAACGGCATCTGGGGTGGCTACACCGAACCGGGAGCCAAAACCATCCTGCCTTCCAAAGCCAGTGCAAAAATCAGCATGAGGCTGGTACCGCACCAGGAGTCGAAAAAAATCGAACAGCTTTTCAAGAAGTATTTTGAATCTATTGCTCCCGAATCGGTATCCGTTAAGGTAGAGTTTCTGCATGGAGGAGAAGGTTATGTTTCCCCCACCGATACCATTGCCTATCAGGCTGCCTCCAAAGCTTTTGAAACCACATACGGCATCAAACCCATTCCCGTAAGAAGCGGCGGTAGTATTCCCATCATTTCTCTCTTTGAGAAGGTGCTGGGCCTTAAGTCGATCCTTATGGGATTTGGACTTGACTCTGATGCCATCCACTCGCCCAACGAAAACTATTCGCTTGAGCAGTTTCGTAAAGGGATTGAAACCATTCCTTACTTCTACAAATATTTTAGTGAGATGCAGAAATAATCATTTCTCAAGGAAATTGTAAACCTGGGGGCGAAACTTGTAACGGACTTGTTTCGCCCTCTTATCTTTGGACAAAATATTCAGAACTGAATAGTCGGTAAGCCAAATTTTTCTTTACTCCGGATTTTTATTCTAACTTTGAACAAACAAATATATGCAGAGAAGAATCCACGAAAAAGGGCTATTTTAATGCATATTTTTTCTTTTATCACACAAACTTAATATTCAGTATTTCCTATGACAAAAATAAAAAACATCTGCTGTATAGGAGCCGGCTATGTGGGAGGCCCCACCATGGCAGTTATTGCCCAGAAATGCCCGGAAATCAAAGTGACAGTAGTTGATATCAATGCCGAAAGAATTGCAGCTTGGCAAACTGATGAGTTGCCCATTTACGAACCCGGACTCCTGGAAGTTGTGAAGGAAGCCAGAGGCAGAAACCTGTTTTTCAGCACCGATATTGACAAGGCCATTGAAGAATCCGAAATGATTTTCATGAGTGTAAACACGCCAACCAAAACCTATGGTGTGGGCAAGGGTCGCGCAGCGGATTTGAAATTCATTGAATTGAGTGCCCGCAAAATTGCTGAGATAAGCAAATCCGACAAGATAGTAGTTGAAAAATCAACCCTTCCTGTGCGCACTGCGCAATCCATCAAGGCAATTCTGGGAGAACAGTCCAATGGCGTAAAATACCAGGTACTTTCCAATCCGGAATTTCTTGCAGAAGGAACCGCCGTTACGGATTTGCACAACCCCGACAGGGTGCTCATAGGAGGCGACCAGACCCCCGAGGGGCTTGAAGCCATTGAAGCCCTCACTTCGGTATATGCACACTGGGTTCCCCGCGAGCGGATCATACAAACCCGTCTCTGGTCTTCGGAACTGAGCAAGCTCACAGCCAATGCATTCCTGGCACAGCGAATTTCTTCTATCAACAGCATATCGGCCCTGTGTGAAGTTACCGGAGCGGATGTAGATGAAGTGGCCTATGCCATCGGCACCGACACCCGCATAGGAAGCAAGTTCCTGAAATCGTCTGTAGGTTTTGGAGGATCATGTTTCCAGAAAGACATTCTGAACCTGGTTTACCTGTGCGAATATTTCAATTTGCCCGAGGTAGCTGCTTACTGGGATCAGGTTATCATAATGAATGACTATCAGAAACGCAGGTTTGCACAAAACATCATCCATTCTCTTTTCAATACCGTTTCAGGAAAGAAAATAGGAATGCTTGGCTGGGCTTTTAAAAAAGATACCAACGATACGCGCGAGTCTGCTGCCATTTATGTTTCTGATTTTCTTCTGGAAGACCTGGCACAAGTAAGTGTTTATGATCCACAGGTACCGGCAGCGAGCATGTATTCAGACCTGAATTACCTGCAAACCCGCCCTGCGGCAGAGAATAAGCAAATGCTTGAAGTGTGCAAAGACCCCTACGAAGCACTCAAAGATGCCCATGCTGTGGCCATCATCACTGAATGGGACGAATTTAAAACCCTGGACTGGGAAAGAATTTACAGGGATATGCAAAAGCCTGCTTTTATTTTTGATGGCAGAAATCTGCTGGATCATGAAAACCTTCGCAAGATTGGTTTTAAGGTAAAAGCGATTGGTAAAGGAGAAGAATAGAGCTATTCTTCCCAGCCAAACCAGTCATCCATTTCGCGTCTTTCCTTTTTGGTAGGACGCCCCTTGCGCCTGGCAAGCGGATTATCGCGGAGGAGTTCCATTTTATGGTACTCCTCTGCGGGTGTAAGGTCCTCCATAAAACCGGGAACCAGCTTTGCCCCTACCCTCTTCTCAAGCAAATCCACTACTTTCACCGTTTTGGTTATGGCACCTGCATGAAGGCTGATAACCTGATCTTTTTTTACCTCCCTTGAAGGTTTTACCGGATCATCATCTATCTTCACTTTCCCTGCACGACAGGCGTCAGTGGCCTGGCTGCGCGTCTTAAACAAACGCACCGACCAAAGCCATTTATCTATCCTTACAGTTTTTTCCATTGAGTCAGCTTCTGATAATGGTAAACTCTGGTTGATTTTATTTCTTTCTGAAGTAAATTCTGATGGGAACCCCGGTAAAATTCCAGTTTTTCCGGATCTGATTCTCCAGGAAGCGCATGTAGGATTCACGCACGTATTGCGGCAGATTGCAGAAAAAAGCAAAAGTAGGATAATGGGTCGGCAGCTGAGTAATGTACTTAATTCTCACGTACTTATCTTTTACTGCCGGAGGTGGCTGATTTTCAATAATGGGCAACAACAGCTCGTTTAGCTTACTGGTAGTGATTTTCTGCGTACGGTTTTTATATACCTCTACAGCTGTTTCCAGGGCTTTGATAATTCTTTGTTTGGTGAGCACCGAAGTAAAAATGATGGGTACATCCGTGAATGGAGCAACTTTCCTTTTGATGCGCTCCGTAAACTCTTCCACAGTTTTGTGATCCTTCTCGACCAAATCCCATTTGTTTACCAAAATAACAACCCCTTTGTTGTTGCGAATGGCAAGGCTGACAATATTTACATCCTGCGACTCCAGTCCATCCTTGGCATCAATAAGTACCAGGCACACATCTGCGCTCTCAATGGCACGAATGGAACGCATCACCGAATAAAACTCGAGGTTTTCATGCACTTTCCCTTTCTTTCTTAGTCCGGCTGTATCCACCAGGAAAAAATCAAAGCCAAAGCTTTTGTAGCGGGTATAAATGGAATCGCGGGTGGTGCCGGCAATGGGAGTTACAATGTTTCGTTCCTTGCCTATAAGTGCATTGATGAGTGAGGATTTGCCTACGTTGGGACGGCCAATAATAGCAAATTTGGGGATATCCTCCACCTCTTCTACCGGAATTTTCTCCAGTGCCTCAACCACAGGGTCGAGTAAATCTCCGGTACCACTTCCGTTGATGGAAGAAATACCATACACCTCTCCCAGTCCCAGGCTGTAAAAATCTGCAAGGCCGGCCAGGCGTCCATGATTATCCACCTTGTTGGCAACTATAAAAACCTTCTTGCCCGATTTGCGCAGCATGGCAGCTACATCCTCATCCAAGGGGGTAAGTCCTTCTACCACATCTACCAGGAAAAGAATAACAGAAGCCTCTTCAACGGCAAGTTCCACCTGTTTCCGGATTTCTTCTTCAAAGGTATCGTCCGAACCATAAACATATCCACCGGTATCAATGACAGAAAACTCGCATCCATTCCAGTCGCTTTTACCGTAATGTCTATCACGCGTAACACCGGCTGTGGGATCTACAATGGCCATACGCGTTTGGGTAAGGCGGTTAAAAAGGGTGGATTTGCCCACATTGGGTCTGCCCACTAATGCTACTATATTTGACATAAAGCTGATTATCTGAATTTAAAAAGTGTGCAAAGATACGAATTTTAAGCGGTTAAATTTCTACGTGTTTTCTCACAGTTTGGCTTTCATCCGGAATTGCCATCATCCCATTGAAAATCCTATGCTGAAATGAGCTGCTACATATCTTGTATTTTGCAAAATTCCCGACCAACTTTTCCCATAAAGAGGAGAATTTTTGTATTTTTACCACTTGCATCAATTTGTACCGGGAGTATAAGGTAAATAATTTATGTTACCGGTTAGCCCATACATATTCATTATTAATCTAAAAGTTTGGAAAAAAGATGAACACAAAGAAAATCAAAGGAGCCATTGGAATTTTGACAGGAGGAGGAGATGTTCCGGGGTTGAACCCTGCCATCAGAGCCATTACCATCAGGGCATTGCGTGAGGGATACAGGGTAATTGGTATCCGTCGGGGATGGGCCGGCATGATCGATATTGTCAGGGACAAAAAACATGACAACAATGCCAATTTTATTGAACTCACCGAAGACCTGGTAAACAGGGCCGGACGCACAGGAGGTACATTCCTGCACACATCACGTACACGCCCAAGCCATGTGCCGGGAAAACATGTACCTGACCATCTCAAAGAGAAATACAACAAAGAAATGAACGACCTTACCCCTGAAGTTCTCAAAAATATAGACTTCATGGGAATCGATTTCCTTATTCCCATTGGTGGAGATGATACCCTTAGTTATTCTGTACGCCTTTATCAGGAAGGGATAAAAGTGGTAGCCATACCCAAAACCATGGACAATGACGTACCCGGAACAGATTACTGCATCGGTTTCAGTACCTGCATTACCCGCACCATTCACATGACCAACCTGTTGAGAACTTCTGCAGGTTCGCATGAGCGGATCCTGGTGATGGAGGTTTTCGGGCGCTATGCAGGCTACACTGCTTTGCTACCCACCATGGCCGGTGCAGCCAATCGTTGCGTAATCCCTGAATACAAATTCAAAATGGAACATCTTACAGAATTGCTGGTTTATGACAGAAGAAAAAACCCCAGCAATTATTCAGTAGTGCTGGTTTCCGAAGGTGCTTCCTTTGAAGGTGTTGACATGATGTTTACCAACACCGAAACCGATATGTTTGGTCATGCCAAACTGGGGGGAATTGGTGATGCAGTTTCCGCAAAAATCAAAGAACTTTCGCCGCAGCTTAACAACGGAAAGCGCATTGAAACCATCAACCAGCACCTGGGCTACCTGGTTCGCTCGGGCGATCCCGATGCCATCGATTCTATTGTGCCCATGGCCTATGGCAACCTGGCACTGGACCTGGTATTGAAAGGAATACATGGACGCCTTGTTATCCTTAAAAACGGACGCTACGACAACATCCCGGTAGATATTGTAACAAGCACCAAAAAGCTGGTAGATATTGACAAGCACTACAATACCGAAAGATTACGCCCGGTATATGAAAGCTTTATAGACAAGCCCCTTTTCCTGATTTAATCTTTTAAAGGTGGTAACAATTCATCCCTCACCCATTTGAACTCCGGTTCAAAGGTGAGGGCTTTTTCGTAAGTGGCAATGGCAAATCGTTTGCCATTGGTGTATTCGTAGCTTTTGGCCAGCCCCACCAGGCTATTGAGATACAGCCAGCGCTGATTGTTGGGCAAATTGTTTTCAAACAACTGCACAGCCTTATGGTAAGCCTCCCGGGCTTCCTGCTTGCTCCCACCAAAGGCAGAAGGGGTATAAAATCTTGAATTGCCCGTTTCCATCCAGGCTACCGGATTATTGGGGTCTGCTTCCAGCGCGTTACTAATAGCCCTGTAACTGCGGGGGCCATTTCTGATGGCGGTAATAGGTCTCAAGGAAATCCGGAACCCCAGAAAAGCACCCTGGAATGCATACGCATTGGATTGCTGGGAAGGATAGCTGAACAACTTCTCCAGTTCCGACTCAGCTTTGTCAAGCTGAGTTCGGGCCGTTGAAGGTTCGTTTTCCAGAGAAAAAGCAATAAAGCCATATCGTGCCAGGAGCAAATCGTACAAAACCTCCTCACGGGGATTGGACTGGTAGTAGCGCTCCAGTTCAAAAATGGTACGCTCCCACAACGGGATGTCTCCACTCACAAAACTCTGATATATCTGGTTTTGCATCCGGGTAAGCCGCACGGAGGATTCTGCCAGCAATGGAACCAACAGAAAGTATAGAAGCAGAAAGGGAAACAGCACAGTACTTTTACTCATATAGTCTTTTTTAATGTTGAAAGCCGAATTGACGCATCATTTGTCAATCAACCTCCCCTTCCATTGGGTAGTTTTTGCAAACTGCAAAACGGCCGCTTTCACCATAACGAACATAAAACTCAATTGTTGCAAGGGTGCCAGAAGCAGATTAAGAATAACATTTTGGCGGCTGGCGGCAGCAATCATTGCCCGCATCAACACAATAAGCAGAAAGTAGAAAAAGGTAAAGATCAACGGCAAGGCCAGCAGAACGGGGATAAAGCCCAGCGTGGTTATTATACCGAAAAGAAAAGCCAGCATCTTGCTCCCACCGAAAAAATCGAAAACACTTCTTGAAAAACCCATAACAGATTCATTCCACGAGCTGTACATCCTGCAACTTATCTGCCCGTTTCCCAAAACCGTATGCACCTTGTACTCTTTCTTTTTCATCAGCCGAAAAATTGCGATATCTTCCACTTTCTGCTCTTTGAGGGTCTTGTGAAACTGCTCGCGGTGGTATACTTCAGCCCTGAAAAACATAAATTGCCCGTTGGCTGCCGAAAACGAAGACCAGGATGACTTTCGGGTGAGCACAAGAGGCAGAAGACTCACCAGTATCCAGTTCATCAACGGCACGGTAAGTCTTTCACCCAGGGAGTGCATTTTTTGGGTAGGAAAAATGGAAAATAAGTCTAGCTGGTGTTTTTTAACATGAGCAAGGGCATTTTTTATCAGTCCTTTTTTTATCTGGACATCGGCATCAAGGTAAAGCATATACTCTCCGCGGGCATGCAATGATAATCGGTGGCATCCATGATTTTTTCCCAGCCAGCCTTCCGGAAGGTTGCCCCCTTTTAGCACCTGTATGCGTGGATCTTTTTGCGTCTTCGAGAGGGCTGTCTCGTATGTTGCATCACCAGACAAATCATCATAAACAATGATTTCAAGATTGGGGTAATCATGCTGAGAAAGATCGTCAAGAATGGAGGCGATGTTTTTTTCCTCATTACGGGCAGGAATCAATACAGAAACCAGGGGGAAGTTCTCAGGCTCACCATTTCTGAGCCACTGACGTCCCACAATATTATACAATACTACCAGAAACCGAATCAGGGCAAACCAAAGGACAATGATTGCAAGATATATCATTTGAGGGCTTTTTGGTTTTCAAGACATTGTTTATAAAAGTCATTGTAGATGGTTTCCAGCTCATCACAGCTAAAATCGGCAGTTTGTTCCGGACTAAATACATATTGTTTCAGGATGGGTTTGGAGTGAGAGAAGTAATCCAGCAGATGCACCACCATCAAAACCTGTATGGGATTATTTACCTTTGAAAGCATGCGCCCCCAGCCTTTTTGAAAAAGCAAAGGCACATCATATTGTGAATGAATCTCTCCCTGGGGAAACAACAACAACAAACTTTTGGGGTTTTGAAGGATTCCGGAAGCATAGTTCAGACTTTCTATCATATCCTTACTTTTTTTGCGGATGGAAAAGGCGCCCAGTTTGCGAAGAAACATGTTTTTCTGCAGTTGATCTTCAAGCATCATAACATGAAATTTGCGTCGGAGTATATTTCGATTCAGCCGCAAAATCCAGAAACCATCCCACCAACTGATATGATTGGCAATAACAAGAAAAGGCATTCCTTTATCATCAATGGTTCCAACCGTTTCTATCTGCCGGAAACTTCTTTTGAATGCAGAAGAGAGATAAAGGCTAAATATCCATTCAAAATACCGGGAGTGCTTTGCAACAATCATAAGCGTGTCCTTTTGATGGTTTTGTTATACAAATTGGGTGATGGAAAAATTCCCTTTGAAACATCAGCGCCAACGAATTTTCAGGTAATCCACAAATGTAACACAAGAAAGAATCCCATCTGAATAAAAAACAACGCCGGAGCCACACCATTCCGATACCGTATTTTTGCTATATGAAAAATACTCAGCATCACCAGCGAAATCACGAACCAGGCAATATAGTTTTGCAATGGGATAATGTCTCCGGCCCAGTTCCACATATCAAGTTTCATGGCCACCGGCTCCATTACCACATCATAGGCAACCATCAGTCCGGCCCCCATCATTATCTGAAAAACAGGATGCACGGGCATTTTGCGCAACAAAACATATACAGCATAAATAAGCATC
Source organism: Bacteroidota bacterium (assembly GCA_007694165.1). Lineage (GTDB taxonomy): Bacteria > Bacteroidota > Bacteroidia > Bacteroidales > UBA7960 > SKVR01. The sequence continues at coordinate 4,904 of RECE01000228.1, read as the reverse complement.
AACCAGTTCAGCCCAATCATAGGAGGAGTGCCCCACAGCTGAAATCCCAGACCCCTTCCGTAACTGTAAGAACCAAAAACCTCACCGGTTAGCACGCCCGCAATTTCCACCCCATATCCAAGCAAGGCAATCAGCAGAAAAATCCATAAATGACGTGGGTTCCAGCTTCTGTGCACCCAAAACATCAGCCCCATACCCAGCAACAAGGAGAAGGGCATCAAGCCAATAAAAAAATCACGGGTTGTTTCGAGCCCAAGCCCAAAAATCCCTACACCAAAAAAAATCACAAGAAAAAGATTGATCTTCTTTTCGCGTTTCAAGCCTTTTATTTTTTCTATCATATCCTGTTATTAAAAAATAATTCGTTGCCTGGTATGTCTTTCACCCGGTTTACATAGTAAAACAAAACCAGCCTGTGCAAGAATTGAAAAATATACTTTCCAAATATCAACAACAAAAACATAAAATGGTTTTATCCCTTTGGGTTTTAACCTTGCACCAATGAATTAAAATCACTGACTAAAAAGAAAACTTACATATTTGTTCAACTTTTTAAGCAAGATACTTGTTTAATAACGAAATTAGCACAAAAAAAGCAAAAAGCAGTATGGGAAACAAAGTATTGATAACAGGGGCTGGCTTGGGGGGGCTGACTGCAGCATTGCGGCTGGCAAAGCGCGGATATCAGGTTGAACTGGTTGAAAAGCAGCCCAATGCCGGGGGACGTCTTAATCAAATCAAGAAAGACGGCTTTACCTTCGACATGGGCCCTACATTTTTCAGCATGACCTACGAGTTTGATGAATTCGTAAAAGATGCAGGCATTGAACTCCCTTTTACCTTCCGCGAACTTGATGTTCTCTATACGGTGCACTTCAGAGGCACTGAGAAAAAATACATCATTTACAAAGACCTTGACAAGCTGGCCGAAGAATTTAAAGAAGTGGAGCCGGATTTCAGAAAAAAAATGGACCGATTTCTTAAGTCGAGTGCCGGATTTTTTTATGATGTAGAATACAAGGTGCTGAAACGCAATTACGATAACATCTGGGACTATATGCTGGCCATGGCCAGGGTTCCTCCCCGCCATGCCCCGCGTCTGTGGCGTTCGGTGTGGAATGAGATGGAAAAGCATTTCCAGTCAAGAGAAGTAAAAGAAATCTTTTCGCTGGTTGCCTTTTTCCTGGGAGCCACCCCCTTTGACACCCCGGCCATATACTCCATACTTTCATACACTGAGCTGGTGCACGATGGATATCACAACGTGGAAGGGGGAATGTATAAAATTACCGAAGGGTTGCTTTCAGAACTCAAAAAACAAAACATTCCCATTCATTATAACACTGAAATCGTGGATTTCAGGCAGAACAAGGGGAAAATCACCTCTATGGTTGATCAAAACGGCAAAGAGTGGCAGGCAGACATTTTCCTGGTCAACAGTGACGCTGCCTGGTTCAGGGGGAAAGTTTTGAAACATGCAGCCTACTCTGATGAAAGGCTTGACAAGATGCAATGGACCCTGGCTCCCCTCACCCTTTACCTGGGCATTAACAAAAAAATCGATGACGTACCCTTGCACAATTATTTCCTGGGCGATAACTTTGAGGAATATTCGAAGAATGTGTTCAAAAATTCGGTTACTTTTGAGAAGCCCTACTATTATGTAAATGTAGTTTCGCGCAGCGACCCATCGAGTGCGCCCAAAGGGATGGACAGCCTGTTTGTGCTTTGTCCGGTGCCTGATTTGCGCTTCAAACCCGACTGGTCGGACAGAGACGAGATTGTGAGCAATATCATCAATGACCTCTCCGAAAGGATGAACATCGATTTGAAAAAACACCTGGTTTCTCAAACCGTGCTAACCCCGGAAGATTGGGGCAATGCATTTAACCTTTACAAAGGCAGCGGGCTGGGACTGGGTCATTCTTTGAAACAAACTGCAGGATTGAGGCCCAAAAACTTTGACGAAAAATATAAAAATGTTTATTACGTGGGCGCAAGCACCATACCCGGCACAGGTCTTCCCATGGCAGTAATAAGCTCAAAACTGGTTGTTGAACGCATAACAAAAAACCATGGACTTTTACACGCTTAATGCAATAAAAATCAGCAAAACCACTACCCACAACTATTCCACTTCGTTTAGCATGGGGGTGTGGATGCTGAATACCCGTTACAGGCAAGCCATTTATGCCATTTATGGTTTCGTTAGGTTTGCGGATGAAATCGTGGATACTTTTCACGATCAGGATCAGAAGACGCTGCTCAAAAACTTCTCTGACGAAACTTATGAGGCCATTGAGAAAGGCTTTAGCACCAACCCCATTCTCCATAGTTTTCAATGGGCCGTAAACAAATACAAAATCGAACACGAACATATTGACGCCTTTCTTTACAGCATGGAGCTCGATCTTTACAAAGACCGCTACAACCGTGAAGAATACCATCGCTACATCTATGGTTCGGCCGAAGTAATCGGGCTGATGTGCCTGCGGGTTTTTTATGATGACGACGATGAAAGCTACGAGAAGCTCAAGCACCCGGCCCGCAAGCTGGGTGAAGCATTCCAGAAAGTGAACTTCCTGCGCGATATGTTGTCCGATTATCATGAGCGAGGCAGGGTTTACTTCCCGGAAGTAGACTTCGACAACTTCAATGAGCAAATGAAAAAAGATATCGAAGAGGAGATCCGATTGGATTTTAAGGAGGCTTATGCCGGCATCAAAGAATTGCGAAAAGATATCAGGCTTGGGGTATATCTTGCCTACAAATACTATCTGAAATTGCTTGAAAAAATTGCCAAAGCTCAGCCGGACAATTTACTGGAGAAGCGGTTTCGCATTTCCAACCGACGAAAATTTTTGTTGCTGGGCAGGTGTTATATACAAAACTCACTCAATACCGTTTGATATCCGGTCAAGACAATAAACTCAGAATCAGACATATTGATAAAACTTCTTTTTGATGACACCAAAAACCAGGCAAAACATAGCCGTAGTCGGCTCCGGAATCGGTGGATTGGCCAGCGCCATACGCCTGGCTTGCAAAGGACATCAGGTTACTGTGTATGAACAGGCAGCGATACCGGGCGGTAAGATCTCTCAAATCGAAGAGCAGGACTTCCGGTTCGATACAGGACCTTCGCTTTTCACCCTGCCTGGCCTGGTAGATGAACTATTTGAGCTGGCAGGAGAAAATCCCCGCGAACACTTTCAATACAAGAAACTCCCCTCATCCTGCAAATATTTCTGGGATGACGGTACCATAATCAATGCATGGCAAAACACCGAAAAATTTGCAGATGAAGTGGAAATAGCCTCGGGAGTGGAGGCCCGGCACATCCGGTCATTTCTTGACAAAAGCAAAAGGCTGTATGAGCTGACAGCTGAGATTTTCATGTTCAACTCCCTTCACAAATTCAGCAATTATACCACACCTGCCTTTCGCCGTTCCATGCTCTACATGCACGAGCTGGATGCCTTTACTACTATGCACGCCCGCAATAAACGCTGGTTTTCCCATCCCAAAATTACCCAACTATTCGACAGGTATGCTACCTACAACGGTTCCAACCCTTACCAGACTCCCGCAACGCTCAACATCATTGCGCACCTGGAGCATAACATCGGAGCCTTCTTCCCCGAAAAAGGGATGTACAGTATTGTCCAAAGCCTGTATGAGCTTGCACTGAAACAGGGTGTTATCTTTCATTTCAACACACCTGTGGAGGAAATCATCATTGAAAATAAACTCGCCAAAGCACTGAGAATTAACCATGAAGAAGTCAGTTACGACACTGTGGTGAGCAATGTGGATGTATGGAATCTCTACAAACACCTCATGCCCGGACAAAAGCCGCCCAAAGGAACCTCAGGCAGCCAGCGTTCATCATCGGCGCTGATTTTCTACTGGGGTGTAAACAAAACTTTCCCTGAGCTGGAAGTTCACAACATCTTGTTTTCCAATGCATACCGACAGGAATTTGAACATCTTTTCGGGAGCCATACCATCAGCCCCGACCCAACGGTTTACCTTTTCATCAGTTCCAAAACCGTGGAAGGAGATGCCCCGGAAGGGAGCGAAAACTGGTATGTGATGATCAATGTGCCTGAGAACAAAGGCCAGGACTGGGATGCCATGATACCGGAAGCACGGAAACACATCATCGACCGCATCAACAGGGTGCTGAAAACGGACATTGAAAAGCATATTCTTTTCGAACGACAAGCCGATCCCCGAACCATTGAAAAAGATACCGGCTCGTTTGGCGGTTCGTTGTATGGCAACAGCAGCAACAACCCTTTTGCAGCATTCATGCGCCATCCCAATTTTAAAAGAAAAATCAGAAATATGTATTTTACCGGTGGAAGCGTTCATCCCGGTGGTGGAATCCCCCTTTGCCTTGCTTCTGCAAAAATCGTGGAAGCAGAGATTTAGACATTTTCCGGCTCCGGATGCTCTTGCCTTATGAGTCTCTTTTGCGCATCACGGTGTTCCAAACCCCAGTCAATCATGGCATCCAGCACCTCCCGCAACTTATATCCCGTCGCAGTAAGGGCATATTCTACCTTCAAAGGACGGGTATCATAAACCTTCCTTTTCACTATCCCATTTAACTCAAGTTCCTTTAACTCCTTCGACAACATGCGGGGGGTAATATTATGGATATCCCTTTCCAGATCGCTGAACCTTTTGGGGCCGAAGAGCAAATACCCTATCAGGGGAAGTTTCCACTTTCCGTTCAACACATTCATGGTGTCATTCAGGGCGAGGACAAACTCGCCTGAACAACCTTTTATCTGCTCTGCTTTTGATCTTTCCATACACTTTGCGTTATGAGGATTGAGTTGCTATACAAAAGTATAGTGCTATTTACTTGTCACCCAACTAACAAAAGTATAGTG
>RECE01000096.1 GCA_007694165.1 Bacteroidota bacterium | reverse complement strand
CTACCCAAACAGCACGCTCTTTCTCCGATACCAGAAAAACACCCCTGTTTCCGCTGGTACCGGTGGACAGCCCCACCGAGATACCCTTGATCATGGGGCTGAAGTCCCTGGATTGCTCTGCTTTTTGTGCAACCTCCATGCATTCGTCCAGCTTTAACCCGCAGGTATTGATGGCATTGAAATGCTGCATAAAAGTTTGTTTATCCATCAGAGGGAAATGGCCCAAAACCGGATTGGGTTTTAAGAGGGAACGATAATAGGGAGAGTCTTTCAGGTGCCTGATCAAACTCCTGAACCTTATTTTGGGGATATCTGACAGTTTGTTTTGGTAAAGCCATTTGGTAAACTTTACAACCATCAAATAATAAAGGATTTTTAGTTTAAAGTACATTGAGATCGATATTACTGCGGATGACTTTATCTGTTGAAGCCGAACAATGAGCAGGGACAATCCATACATCAGGAAACAGCTCGTGATAGCGCTGTATTTTGCTTACAGTAGCCACATACTCCTTCCAGGAATGAAAAACAAGCCTGACAATGGGATGGGGAAGTTTCATCTCCAGGTACGCTCTTTCATCCCAGCATGCATCAGCAATAAGGAAATACTTTCGGGTCTGTGTTTGCAGTGCAATCCCGATTTGCCCTGCTGCATGCCCCGGCAGATTGTAAACCAGGATAGAGTTGTCGTTGAACAGGTCATGGGCATGCCCGAAAACAGCATCGGGAATTTTACTTCCTGCCTCTTCCACAAACTTCAACCTGCTTTCAAAATCCTCAGGGATAAGACCTTTTAGTATGCCTTTGGAAAAGGCCATGAAATTGCTCATTTGCTTCACCTGATCCCAGGCAGTTTGCGAACAATAGAAGGTAGCATTGCTGAAATCCTTTAATCCCCCAATGTGGTCTGCATGAAAATGAGAAATGATTACATGGCGGATATCGTCACAATGGATCCCGGCATTTTCGATCTGGGATTTTATCTCGTCCTTTTCATCCACAAGAACCCTGGTGGTCAACGCATACATTTTATTGGGGAAAAAGCGTGTTGCATTGTAAAACCTGCGTGTATAGCCTGTATCAAAAAGAATCCAGCCCTTTTCCGGATGTTGAATCAATCCGAAAAGAGCCTTGAATGGGATATCCTTTGGGCTTTCGCCTTTCACCGCGTGGCTGCCCTTTGCCATACAATAGCCGGCAATGTTGAGGTATAGCTTACAATTTTTCATGGTGCCGGTACCAGTTAACAAATTCATCAATGGCGGCTTCTGTGGAAACTTTGGGCGAATACCCCAAAAGATTTTGCGCTTTGCTAATGTCGAGGGTAAAGGATTTCGCGAGGGTTCCCACACCATATTGGGTGAGTGTGGGTTCTTGCTGATGGGTAAGACGGGATTTGAGTTCCAGGATTTTTGCAAAATTATTGGCAATGAAGAAAGGAACTTTTTTAGCACCCAGGTGCCTGTCCAATGCGGCCAAAACCTTGCTGATGTTGTCCCACAGGTTTACCGGCTTGCCGTTGGTAATGTTGTAGGCATTATGTAAAGACTCGCCGCCTGCACTGAGAGATAAGATAATGGCATCCACCACATTTTCCACAGCCGTTAAATCCACAATGTTTTTTCCATCGCCAATGATACGCAGCCGTCCTTCATCGAAAGCCCTTATCAGCCTGGGCATAATGATGCTATCGCCTCTACCAACAAGCGCCCTGGGTCTCAAGGTGATATAAGGGAGTTGGCTGCGTTGGAGCATTTGCTCTGCTTCAAATTTTGTACGGGCATATTGGTTGACAAACTTTTTGGGCAATGGGTCAGATTCTTTCACCCCAAGACGGTCATCTCCATTGTAGTAAATGCCCGGACTTGAAATATAGATAAACCTGGAGACCTTGTTTTTCTTTGCCGCTTCCAGCAGGTTATTCTGGGTTTGAAGGTTGGCTTTTTCGAAATCACTGCGTTTGCCCCAGGGCGAAGACAAGGATGCAGTATTGATGATTACATCTGCTCCTTCTGCCAGGGTTTGGACAAACTCTTTGTCCTCCAGGTTTCCCAGTCTGTAAGAGACTTTGGGATGTTCAATGGTGCGGTATGCCAGCAAATTTCTTCCGGTGGCAACAATTCGGGAAACAGAGGGTAAGTCAATGAGCTTTTCCAGGGTTCTGAAACCCAGGAAACCCGTTGCACCGGTCAGGAGTAGCTGCATCTGAATAAAATTTCTTTAATGTGGAGAAAACACTCTTTACTTCGAACACTTTCGGGAAAATCGCATTAAAATTGTTCCTGCGTTTGAATAACCACTCCATGCAATCAACTCATGTTCAGACAGTATTGCTTATACTTTAACTATTGCAAGGTACGACAATATTTCACGGTTTATTTAAGGAAATCTCGTTGAGATAAAAAAAACCATCTAAGAAGCATGCTATCACAAAATCTGCCTGTTACCTTTGCAATTCGAATAGCGCCCTTTGCGGTAATTCAGCCTCATTGGGAAGCTCATTAATTATTATTGACATTCATTTTTTTCTTTATTCTGCATAAGGCTTGCGGGGTAATCCCCAGATAAGAGGCAATCATATACTGTGGGATACGCTCAAGCATCGTAGGCTCACTTATGGTTAGCATAGTGTATCTTTGTTCGGGGCTAAGTGAATGCATTGCTACAAGATGTTCGGAAACCTCCATGAAAACCTCTTCTATTAATAGCCGGCCAAAACGTTCCCCTTCTCTGATTGTAGTATAAAAAACCTGCAGGTTGTCATATGTAATTGTATACAGAATGCAACGCTCAGTGGTATTGATGGAATTTGGAGAAGGGAAACGGGTGCAGAAGCTTTCCATTATACTTCCAAAAGATCCTTCCGTTCGGAAGACAAAGGTTCTGTCGATGCCATTCACATTCTTCGCCAGCCGCAGAATTCCCTTTGCAACAAAAAAGAACTTCCTGCAAACCTCTCCTTCCTGCAAAATCACCTCATTTCTGCCATATTCCTCTTTTACAAAAAGGGATTCAATCAACTGAATTTCCTTGTCATCCAGTGCGATATAATCCTTTATTCTTGAAATCAGAAAATCGAACATACTTATTATTTAATGAACCTTCTTAATACTATACCTGGAATTTTCATTGTCAATACTGACGATGTAATCTTTAAAAAAATCATTGCCTATCCGAAGCTGACTTGTACGCCTGATTGTCGCTTCCACGTTTTCGAATGTAATTCCATTAACAGAGAGTGTGGCAATGGTTCCGGTTTTTTCCTTAGTATTTTCCAGACCTCCGATTGTATAAATCTCTCTTTCGTTTTCCCGGAAATCATACTTTTGAAGTATTTGTTTGGCAAGATTTGATTCTGAGGGGATAGAAAAGGCTGAAGAAGACCCCAGATCAATCAATGCCCGATATTCAGATCCATCTATGGTCAGGATTACATAGGGCAACCCACCTTTGCGTTGTATTTTCAAATCCCTGAAGGTGCTGTCAATCTGATGTTTATTGGATATCTCCATTCTTTTATTGGGATAGTCAATCAACCAATTCGCTTTACTGATAATTGGCTGACCAATAATGCCACCAAAATCAGGAATTTGCTCCTTCAATCCAATAAAATCTCCACTCATTGCATAGGTGTCAACGAATTCAATATCTCCGATTTTAAGGGATGGGATGGTTTCCTTTCCAAGCTTCATTGTTTCACGGGTTGCTCCCGTTACAGTTGCAGTTTTGCCTCTTATGGAATCTCTTTGTATCAGGGTTACTTCAGCTCCGGTATCAAACAAAAAATTCTTAGTAATCCCGTTGATTTCAACGGGAAGGATTATTACTGTTTTTACAGTAGAAAAACCACAGGTATAATGAAAGGAATCGGATGCAACAGATCCTTTTTTTTGCAACTTTGCCACCGAACAGCCTATTAATTGTAAAAAGGCAGCTGCTATGATGAACACGAGTAATTCTTTCTTCATCAGAAAATAATTTAGTTAAGTATCAAATAGCCAACAATATCCGAATTAGATGTTTTACCTTATAGTGAAATTTTAATCATCCGCGTGAATAATTATTGTCATGGCTCGGTTCAGCTATTTTTACAATTCCGGATAAATATCCTATAATCTGCAACGAAAAATTATTTCACTCTGCCTTCAGACTAATTGCCGGATTGGTTTTCAATGCACCCCATGCATGAATAAAGGTTGCCCCCATTCCCACCAGGGCGGCCAATATCCCGGCCAAAACAAACAAATACCAATAACTCCACAACTCTATGCGAAAAGCAAAATTTTCCAGCCAGCGACTCACCACATAAAATGCCACAGGCCATGCCACCAGGTTGCCCAGCAATATCCAGTTGCGCAAATCGCTCAACAACAGGAGAATGACAGAAATGGCCGAGGCCCCAAGGGTTTTGCGAATCCCAATTTCTTTGATGCGCTTTATAATAGAAAACGAGGTAAGGGCATACAAACCCATGAAAGAGATGATAATGGCCAGTAAGGCCGCTGCTGTAACCAGTTGGTTGGTGCGTTCCTCCTTGCGGTACATGGCAGCAAAGGCATCATCTATAAAAACAGGATCAAAGTAAAAATCAGGTTCGATAGCTTCAAACCGCTCTCTGATAAAAGTGAGTGTTTGTTCCATATTTTCAGCAGAAATACGCAGACTAACCTGCCGAATCACATCCGTTCTATACACCAACATCAAGGGTTCAATTACATGATGCATAGAAAGGAAGTTGTAGTCCTGCACCACACCTATCACACGTGCCGGCTCATTCCAGAAAATAATTTCCTGGCCAATGGGATTTTCCAACCCCATTTGCCGTACAGCAGCCTGATTGAGAATTACCGGAGAAACATCGGTGCGCATGCGGGGATGGAAGTCTTCACCTTCCACAATCTGCATCCTGTATGTATCTATATAGTTGTAGTTTACTAAATTCCCGTAAATACGTGTTGACGCCTTGGGGTCTTCTCCTTTTTTGTGAACGTTTATGGAGGTTCTGGCCCTTCCCGGTGTTACCATAGATGCTGTAACAGCCAGTATGGAAGGATTTTGCAGCAACTCTGCTTCCAGGGCTGGGTAGCTGTTTTGTACTTCGGGCGATAGCCGGCCCAGGGTAACCATATTTTCGCGATCAAACCCAATGTCTTTATGCTTCATATAATTCACCTGCCGGTTGAGCAGCAATACAGAAACCACCAGGAAAATGGAGATGGCAAACTGTGCACCCACCAGCACTTTGCGCAGTTTGTATGTACGCCCCTGCGAAGCACCAACCCCTTTGAGAACTTTTACAGGCTTAAAGCGCGACAGGTAAAGAGCGGGATACAGTCCTGCCAGCACCCCAATAAGCAATACAAAGCCCAAAACAGCCAGCAACAGACCCGGCTGCTGCCAATAGGCAAGACGAAAGTTCTCGTCAAGCAATCGCGAAAAAGGTTGTATCAGCAGCTCGTTGAGCATCAGTGAGAAAACAAAGGCTATGGCAGTAAGCAGCAATGACTCGCCGATAAACTGAAATACCATATCCTTACGCTGCGCGCCCATCACCTTTCGCATACCAATTTCGCGGGCTCGCTTCTCGCTCTGTACCGTAATAAGGTTTACAAAGTTGAACACTGCAATAATGACAATCACCAGGGCAAGAAAAGAAAAAACATACACATTGCGGATATCGCCGCCCACCATACACGTTGCCACGTTATTGCCATGGGTGAAATTGGAATGCAAAAAAATCTTGCTTAAGGGTTGCAGGGAGTGGGCAATACTTAACCCTCGAGGGCCAAAGCGCTCATTGGCGTAGTGGTCGGCAACCCTGGCCACATCAAGCTCAAAGGTTTGAGCATCTGTCTCCGGGTGGCGAAGCAGGTAGGTAAAAAATGAAATCCCACTCCTCTCAACAAGATTTTCATGGGGACCAGTAATGGTGCTGAAAGAAGCCAGCATCTCAAATTGCAGATGAGAGTTAGGAGGTAAATCTTCTGCAACCCCGGTAACCCGGTAATGAAACCGGCCCACCCACATGGTTTTGTCCATGGGATCCTCATCGCCAAAGTATCTTTCGGCCAGCTTGCGGGTAAGTACCAGCGTATTAGGTTCGGCAAGGGCTGTTTGCGGATCGCCGGCGATTAGCGGGAGATCAAAGATTTGAAAAAAACCGGCATCGGAATAAAAAATGTATTGATCGGGAAATCGCTTATCGTTTGCAAGAGCTTCCATCGTGCCTTCATCATAAAACCGGCAGATGGCTTCCACCGAAGGGACCTCATCTTTTACATAACCTGCGATGTCGCCGGCAGTAAAGGGCATATGAGATGAAGTACCATCGGGCATTTTAAGATCGATAACCATGCGGCTGATACGGTCGTAGTTGCTGTGATATTTATCAAAACTTTGTTGATGCCACACGTAAATCATCATCAGGATGGATATGGAGAAACCCAGCCCCAGACCGAGGATGTTGATGGCGGTATTGACTTTGTTGCGCATAAGGATGCGCCAGGCGATTTTCAGGTAGTTTCGGTTCATCTGTTTATAATTTGATTCAAAAGGTCGTATAACTTGCTTTTTCAAATGAAGGTGATGGCAAAATTATACTTTCAGAAAATAAAACTTCTGAACCTGGGTTCATCAATTTACGCTAATTGGGCAAAGTCGTCTGAC
>RECE01000098.1 GCA_007694165.1 Bacteroidota bacterium | reverse complement strand
AACAATAAAACACATTACTTATGGGATATGTAAAATCTTTACTTTTATTTATCTGCCTGTTTACAGGCTTAAGTGTGAATGCCCACAATCAGGTTGTTACTCCTGCGCTTCAGGAACGCTTATCCCGAGCAGAACCGGATGAATTGATCAGGGTCAATATCCGTATGTCAGAACAATATGACAGCAAGGTTTTGTATGACAAAGCTTCGCGGGTTTCAACCCGAAAAGAGCGCAGAGAACTGGTTGCCAAAGAGCTGAAGGTTTTTTCCGAAACGCACCAGAAAGATTTGCTTTCTTTTCTTGACCATCAGGAGAAGTCCATGCAGGTAAGCCAGGTAAAACCTCTTTGGATAGTAAACCTGGTCAATTGCTATGCAACCGTGGTGGTTATCCGCCAGTTGGAAGAGTTTCCCGGGGTAGAGCGGGTGGATTATGACAAAGTACAGCAAATTCTTGATACAGGATGGGAAACCTCTCCCATAATGTCAGCAGATAAATTAACCCCACCCGAAATTGCATGGAACATCAATCTTATCGGCGCCCCCCAGGTCTGGGAAGATGGATATACAGGTGAGGGGATTGTTGTCGCAGTGCTGGATACCGGTGTTAATGCCGGCCACGCAGACCTGACAGGCCGTATGTGGGAGCATCCCGAATTTGTTAATCATGGGTACAATTTTGTTGAAGACAATCATAATACCCACGACTATCATGGGCATGGTACCCATTGTGCCGGCACTGTTGCGGGTAATGGTGCTGCCGGTACCATTACAGGGGTGGCTCCTGAAGCTACCATCATGGCATTAAAGGTTCTCAGTAACCAGGGCAGCGGAACAGAAGCCGGCGTATGGGAGGCCATTGGCTTTTCCATAGAGCATGGCGCAGATATTATGAGCCTTTCACTGGGTTGGCCTCATGGTGCTGAACCTGACAGGGCTGCCTGGCGTATTGCCATGGTGAATGCCATGAATGCCGGGGTAATAGCATCTGTTGCTGCAGGCAATGAAGGCAACGGAGGAATGGGCACACAACCCCCGCCCAACAATATCCGTACACCCGGAGACTGCCCCGCACCCTGGACCCATCCCGACCAGATTGCCGAAGGAGGTAATTCGGCTGTGGTAACAGTGGGTGCTACCACAAGCGCTGATGATGTAGCCGGATTTTCCAGCAAAGGGCCGGTAACCTGGCAAAATGTGAACCCCTTTAATGACTACCCTCTTACGCAAGGGCTTTTTGTTCCGGATGTTGTGGCTCCGGGTCATGAAATACTCTCGCTGGTGCATAACTCAAATTCCGGCTATACGGTAAAAAGCGGTACATCCATGGCGGCACCGGCTGTAGCCGGCCTTATGGCATTGATGCTGTCCAAAAATCCGCTCCTCACACCTGAAGAAATCAGCCAGATATTGGAAGAAACCGCAGTGCCGCTGCACGAAGGAAAAAACAATGTTTCCGGGAGTGGCCGGATTGATGCCCAGGCTGCCCTGGAAGCTGTGTGGGGGAGTATTGTTTATATAAACCATACCGTTAACGATAGTGAAGGCAATGATGATGGATTGGTAAACCCCGGAGAAACAATCCATCTGTCTGTTGAGCTTTCAAATTCTGCCAATGGACCGGTTTCCAATGTTTCAGCCATGCTGCTGTCGGATTCTCCATACGTTACCATTTTGCAGGGCAACGCTGAATTAGGGGATTTTGGCGAAAACGAAACCCTTGAATTTGAAGATATATTCACCGTGAAAATTGCAGAAAACATTCCGGGTCATTATGAAATGCTCTTTACATTGAATGTGTTTGCCGATGGTGATACGGTAAATGTTTGGAAAAACAGTTTTACAGAAACTGCCTGGGCGCCACTTCTCGCTTTTCAGGCCATAATAGTTGACGATACTACCTATGGAAACGAAAACGGGCTGCTGGAACCCGGTGAAACTGCAACGCTGAGAGTTGCTCTTAAAAACAGCGGGCAAATTGCTTCAGAACCTGTTACCATGAAGGTGGAATCTGATAGTGAATGGATAATTTTTCATCATCCGGAACCTTTTGACGGATTGGGGATTGAACCCGATTCTTTACAGAAGGCTGAATTTATGGTGACTGCTGTCCATAGCACGCCATTGGCAAGCCTGGCAGAGATGCTGCTTACTGCTGTTAGCGGTCATTATCAGGTTGAGGATCTCCAAACCTTGCGTATTGGCGAAATTCCCGTTTACAGTCAGGGCAATATCCCATCCACGCTGAATCAGAATCCTACTATCAGCAGCCAGGCTGTCAATCCCGGTCAATTAACGGTTAGCATTCCCCATAATGCCACCATTACCTCTGTAGATTTGGAGTATCGTATTGTTTCCACCTCGGGTGCCTGGGTCAGAGACCAGCGCTCCTTCCTTAAGTGTTTGTCGGATGGGGGAGACGCTGAAAGTGCCATTTCCTCAGGTCCTCTCAATAATGTAGGCGGTGCAGTAGATTACAGTCGTACAGAACTTCCTCTCGCCAACAATGTGCAGGGTGGAGGAGATATTGAATTTGAACTGCATGTGTTTCGCACCTGGGGAGGGAGTGGTTCCGGTACCCAGTATGCGTATGTTCCCAATAACAGCTGGAAAATCGTTGTACATTATCAGTTGCCTCAGCATGAAGTAACATTCCAGGTGTCCAACCAAACCGAATCCTGGGTTGAAAGCGCCCGGATTGACGTTTACGGAGAAACAGGCTATACCAATCAGTCCGGCGAAGCAGGATTTATGTTGCCGGCAGGGGGTCATTTTTATTCGGTTGCTGCAGACAGGCACACAGGTTTTGACATGATTCCCCTGCAGGTGTCACAGGATGGTATGGTGGAGGTAATGCTGCAGCGTTATTTCTGGGCCACTTTTACTATAAAAAATCAGGACGGTGAAAATGTGGCAGATGCTTCTCTTGTAGTTGCAGGAGATAGTATTGAGGGAATGGAGGCGGAATGGCTGGAAAACGGAATCTACGATTTTTCTGTCTCTGCCCTGGGATATCATCCCTATGATGGAGCGTTTGTCATTGATAATTCCGATCTGCAGGTAGAGGTATTTCTGACGGACGAATCATTAAACTATGATGACCCCGGCGAGAATGTTTTTGTAGTTTATCCCAATCCCGTGTCAGAAATGCTAAGTGTTGATTTTACTGCTGCTGAGGGAGCAACAATAAGATTCGCATTGTATGATGAACTTGGGCGTTTGATTATCAGTCAGTCAATTGCTGGCAATAACCGAAATGAAAGGCTTTTGCTGGATGTGGGAAGTTTAACATCGGGCGTTTACGTTCTCACGATTGATGACGGGATGCAATTACTTCAGAAGAAGGTTATTGTGCAATAGCTCTTTCCGGACCATACCAAGGCTGCAACTAAGTGCCGGCACTGATGTAATTGAGCAAAAAATACCATACAACCCTGATTGTAAAATGCGGGGATGTCGCATATATTTGTTATTTTTGAGTTGGTAATCTGTTCTTTAGCAGATTTCTGAGCATATAAAACATAAAACCCAAACCATCACTATCAAAGTAAACCATCGGTAACACTAAGTCTATGGATTCTTATTCTGAACATTGGATTTTTTTGTTACTCTAAAAACACACATCTATTATGAGAAAAAACTACTTATTTTTTGCATTAACAATTTTGTTGCTGTCGGGTCTGACAGCCAACAGCTTTTCCCGGGGTGCGGGCACCCTTGAGGATGAGAACGGACAATGGACCATAGAGGCCATTTATCCTGTCAACTCCCATGCTTCCGGACTTGCCTGGGACGGGGAATACATCTACATTGGTTCCTATGGGGGGAATCAGGGCCCTTACATTTATCGC
The DNA here is from genome assembly GCA_007694165.1 of Bacteroidota bacterium. GTDB lineage: Bacteria > Bacteroidota > Bacteroidia > Bacteroidales > UBA7960 > SKVR01. Next base: position 2,897 of record RECE01000098.1, on the reverse strand, counting down.
TTTGACCCTTCTGACGGGACTAACGAGCTATATGTAACTGCACCTATTGGACAGTCTTTCGGTCTAACCTGGGATGGCGGATTCCTCTGGTCTATTGACAGGGGTTCAGCTTCTTTACCTGCATGGGCACATAAAATCAACGACCAGGGTGAGATAGTGGAACAATTTGACCTTCCTGACACTTATATGTCGGGGATTGCCTGGGATGACGGTGATTTCTGGGTGGCTACCTATTTTCCCAACCCTGGAACCATTTACCATCTCACCGAAGGAGACGATGATGAATGGGAAGAGGTGAGCAGCTTTACCCCGCCCACCAACCAACCCTGGGACCTTGCCCGCCAGGACACTGTAATCTGGATTGCTGACTATAATGCTTCCCAGTTGCACCAGTTGCAGCTGGATGGTACTTTGATTGCCACTTATCCCGGTTCCAACTTCAGAACATCAGGAGTAGTTCACGATGGTACTTACCTCTGGTATGTTTCCCGCGAATCCAACGGAGCCAGCTTTTTGTACAAAGTAAATCTGGGTGGAACGGGTACTCCTGATATTACGGTTCCAACAGCATTTGATTTCGGAAATGTTACCATCAATAATGCCGAAACATGGAATATGATTGTTCAGAATACCGGAGATGGTCAGCTGGTGCTTGACAATATGACCTTCCCTGATGATGTACCTTTTTCTGTGGATGAAAGTTTTCCCATCGAAATAACGCCCGGCGAGAGTTATACCCTTGAAGTTACTTTTGCTCCAACCGTTTTGGGCGAATACGAAATTACCGCTTTACTGCATTCCAATGATCCTTCTGACCCTGTAACCGAAATTACCCTCAGCGGTATAGGTCTGGAGTCAGGACCATGGCTTTATACAAATCAGGAGGTTATCGATTATGGTGTAGTCAGGTATAATTCTTCCAGCAAAAAATATCTTTACCTGAAAAACATGGGAGATGAACAGCTTGAGATTTCAGCCATTGATTTGAGTGAAGACAATTTCTGGTTTGGATACCATGTTGAATTTCCTATTACCCTGGCACCTGTGGAAAGTATTGAGCTTCCCCTTTGGTTTCAGCCTGAAATAGTCGGTGATATTGATGCAGAAGCTTCTATAGTGTTTAATGGAACGCAATCGCCGGTTACCATTCCGCTTGCAGGAATTTCTGAACAGCAGGTTTTTGACATCGGAGACCTTGTCTGGGAATATCAAGTTAGCGGGACCAGTACACAAGCCCGTGCGATCATGAATATTCCTGACGTCAATGATGACGGATTTCAGGATGTTGTGGTGGGTTCACGAGACAACTATATCCGGGCCTACAATGGAGCATCTTCCGGTGAGGCAGATATCATCTGGGAAACGCTGCTGGGAGTAGTGGAATACCCCAAAGCCATGGCCATGGGAAGTGATATCAACGATGATGGTATGCCCGATATTATTGTGGGAACCGCCTATGGTGACAGGGCCGTAACAGCCTTATCCTCACGCACCGGTGAAGTTCTGTGGCGTTTTGAAACCAACCTATACGGAATGGGTGGCTGGGTATATATGATAGACGTAAAGTATGACTACAACGGAAACGGATTCCTGGATGTGTTGGCTGCTACCGGTGATGATAACCAGGGTGCAGGTCCCAAAAGAATATTCTGTCTGGATGGTGAAACCGGAGAAATTATCTGGGAAGCTCCCCTCAACGGAGCAGGTTTCGCAGTGCTGGCAGTGGAAGACTTTACGGGTGATGGTATTCCTGATGTGGTAGCCGGTGCTTCAAGTGCTTCCAACCAGGGAAAAGTATTTGGCATTAATGGTGCCAACGGGAATATTGTTTGGGAATATACTACTGCAGGTTCTGCCGTTTGGGCGCTTGAGGTACTGAGCGACATTACCGGCAACGGAATTCCTGATGTGATTGCGGGCGCCTTTGGAGGGATGTATTACCTGATGGACGTTACCAACGGCAATGTAGAACATACCGGCTCGCTGGGTAATGTGAGCATCATCGATTTCTGGGCTGCAGGCGACCTTAACAATGACGGTTTTACTGACATTGTGCCTGGTTACTCCTCTGTTCACAATGCAGTGGCCATATCCGGTCAGGATGGGCAGCTCATCTGGAGTACACCCATTGCCGATCAATCATGGAATGTTGCCATCCTGCGCGACATAACAGGTGATGGTATCAATGAAATTGCCATCGGAACCCTGTTTAACAACAATTATGTATACTTCCTTGATGGCAGCAATGGTGCTATTCTGAAAGAAGTTGCCATGCCTGCAGCAGTAGATGCCATTGGGTATATTCCCGATGTATTGGGAAACGGAACAGTAGAGGTAATTGCCGGTGCAAGAAACGGTTATCTGGCTGCTCTTTCGGGTGGGCCCAGTGGCGACCCCATATTGTATAATGTAACCTTTGAAGTGAAAGATGAAGACGGCAACCCCCTTGAAGATGCCAATATTTATGTTCCTGCCGAAGATGTAAATCTTGTTACCGATGCCAACGGACAGGCATCCATAGAACTTTTTGCCGGAACCTATCCTTACACTGTAACCAAAACCGGTTATGCCCCTGAAAGCAGCTTTTTCGTGGTGGTTGATGAGGATATCACTGTAGAAGTTGAGCTTGTTGCCACAGATTTGGAATACACGGTTACCTTTATTGTAACCAGCAACGAAACCCCTGCTGCCCCTGTAGCCAATGCTGCTATTGAGATTGAGCCTGGTGCTTTAGTGGTGTATACCGACCAGAACGGACTGGTAAGTGTGAATCTTGTTGCGGGAGATTATGATTTCACAGCCCAGGCTGAAGGCTTCTTCCCATACACCGGCGACTTTGCGGTAGTGGATGAGAACATTGCTGTAGAAGTTGAGCTTGTTGCCACAGATTTGGAATA
>RECE01000099.1 GCA_007694165.1 Bacteroidota bacterium | reverse complement strand
ACCATTGGATACCAAAACCCCGGAAACTCCGACCTCACCGGCATCCCTGGTTCCGCTCTTATTCTCATCGAAAAAAACGTAACCTGATATGGTTGCGGCGCCATGACCAATAATCTCGGGTGATGCAACCCATTTCTGACCATAGGTTGATTGCGGAAAAACAAAAGCCCACATAATGAGCATCCACATGGAACGTAAATAGAAAGTATTCATAATTTTCAGTTTTATTTAAGGCTGATTATATCTCTGATACGAAAATAATGATTTTGGGGATGGAAGATGGTAAGGATGCCGAAATTTAATGATTTGTTAAATTGAAAAAAGCTGCGAATCAGGAGTTAATTAAATGATTATCCGCAATCTTGCCAGTAATAAATGTGTTTAACAACTAATGCCAAACGTTTTGCAAATTGCGCTGTAATAGAATTCATATCTTTTCCCGGGTTTATTTCGCAGCGCAACTCAACATTTCACTAAACTGACTACAAAGGTCACCGGGCCGCTGACCCTGATATAAATTATCAGATTAATAAACATGGGCTGTAGGCCCAAAATGTTGGCAGAAAGGATGTGATCGGGAAATAAGGTGCTTTGGTAGAATGTTTTTGAAATAATTGTAATTTGATGTCAGCGCAATTGAAGTTGTATCCTTTTTAATAGCTTCTGGCAAGATTGCGGATATTCACAATTAATCATCATATGTTCGTAAGCAGGATTAAAAATGCAATTTTAAACCCTGCACAAATGCTATCTCAACAAACATCCCTATAAACAATTCACAATTTATTAACATTCCCTTAACAGCGTGTCCTGCAAAACAGGATACATTTGGCAAACTTTGACACAATTAAACAAATATTATGAAAAACAAAAACATCATTGCAAACATAATTGCTGTAGCAATGCTGCTAATGGCAAGTTGTGGCGGAAGCCAGCAAGAGGGCGAAAGCCGCTCATCAGGTATAACAGGTAAAAAGTCAGCTTTGCCCAACGATCCTTGTGAGCTGGTATACCATGTAATTTCCACTATGAACAAAGGTCCTGAAACCTTTGAGGCATCGATATTGAATGTGAATGATTTCAGGCAGTTAAAAAAAGATTACCCCGATTTGGTGAAACATTACGAACTATGGTTAAAACACCACCACAGCACAAACAGCTACCATTTTGATTTCCCCCGATCCCTGGCATTTCAAATGGAGTTTCTTGAAAGAATGGCATCGAAAAAAAATGTCAATTTTGGAGAACTGTTTAACCAGGCGACAAAAGATTATTATTCTATGCTAAGGCAAGCTGCAATCCAAGAACAATGGATATGGGATGAGATCCGGCTCAATGACTGCATGCACAGAACCGAAAGTTATCCTAAAGTGGACTTAGTCCGGATTTCACATGAAGACGGGAGCTATGAAGACATTGATGAGGACCAATACAATTTGCCCGAAATTGGTGAAACTTCGGCTTACATTATCATCAATGGTGAAATTACCCTATGGGAATTCGTTACTGTAAAGACCAGGCATGGAAGCAGGATCTTTTCCCCGTTGATGCTTTACATAAAAGATGAGATACAATATAATCACTAGCCTGTACTATGAAAAAAGCAACAATCCTTCTGTTAGCATTCATGCTGGGTTTTTTATCATGTTCCAAAGATGATGATATTCCTTCCCATCTGAAAGGAATCGTTCAGTTTAAATCCTATACCACATCGCAAGGTCTTCGCCCGGTAATCTACTCAGACGGGCAATTGAAATTTATAGTGAAGATGCAACTGGTTGGGGCCAGCTCAAATGTTAATGTGGATATTGATTTCGATATCCTGGAGGGAAACACAAAAATCGCCAATGGAAAAGTGAAAGTTAAGAATAATACTGATGGAGGATTGGGCATGTTCTGGGAATCAGACGAACATTCCCATGGAATAGATGCAGTGGCATTACAGGGTAAAACCCTTACGGTATATCTTGATCCAGCCAATAAATATACCGGAAGCGACTATGCCGATGAGACGTATGTAAACTTGTATAAAAAAGCCACTATAACAATTCCCTGAAGCATCTTTGCAAGACGACGAAAGTTCTTTTGAAGTTGATGTAAACCTATACTCTCTGTCCCAAATAGGCAGAACTCCTGTTGTGCATCAAAATTATACCCAAATCTTTGTTCAAAGTGAATACGGATTAGTTGAAAAATGAGACCCTGCCGAAAACAACTCTTTGTTAATGTGATTTCTACAAAAAGATTATTTTCAGCAGGGTCTTAAAATTAAATGATCAATTACAATTAAAAATACACCCGATACATTATATTGGGCAGAAAAAACATTTGCTCTATGTACCCCACTTTACCTGGTTTGCTCTCGTCATAATATTCACTTAACTTTGCATTGCTGCTGAAAATGTTCATTAAATCGAGAAAGATTTCATGGGTTGCTTTCGGTCTGTTAATTTTGTAGCTGACAGAAACATTTACGTTGTAAACGTGAACCAGTTCATTGTCGTAAGCTTTGCTGAAATCCCAGTATTTGTTGCTCACTGGATCAACAGCTATATTGCCATCTGAATCTCTAAGTAAAGGGATGTACCTTTGAGCTCCGGCAAAAAAGGCTTTTGCATTAATGGCCAGTATATTGTTGTTTTTTCTACCCATTCCATTGAATTCTTTCCCCCCCAAAAGATTTACGATGTAGTTGCCGTTGTACTTTGTGTTTCGCCAGATCCCTTCCAGCGATTTATATTTCGATTGATAAAGGCTGCTGTTAAATACCAGGTAGTAACTTTTATCAAAAAAACGTTCAAGGGTGAATTCCACACCATAGTTCCTGCCAAGCCCTTTATTTACCAAGGGCACATACCGATAATCGAATCCTTCGTTTATGGTTGCATAGTAGCTGGTGTCATTATTCTCAACAGGCAAATTGTATAGATGCTGGTAATACACCTCCAGTTTAGCCACTAAAAGATTGGTGAAATGATTCTGGTAACCCATTACATAATGATCGGCCTTGAGCAGATCCAGGTTTTTGTTTGGTTCTGTATAAGAACCATCGGGTTGTGGAATCCTGACAAAGTAGTTGTGCAACGATTCGGCCCGACTATGCTTGCCATACCCTGCATGTAGTGAGCTGCTGGGATTTAGCATCCAGCTAAGGGCTACTCTTGGTTCAAGGGTGCTCCTGCTATTGTGGAACATGTTCATATTGTGAAGCCCGGATACAAAAGCCAATCGGTGGTTTAGGTTATACTTCCAGGTGATAAAGTTATTAAGTGTTTGAAAGGATCTATCAAAATCCGTAACATTAACCAAGGCTGCAAGACTATCTACAAAAAAATTCTGACCATACTTGCTGTTGTGATGGGTAATCCTTGTTCCAATCTGAATTCTGTTGCGGGCATTAATTCTGTTATGGTAGTTAATGGTGGCTCTGTAGGCAGATTTCCTGATTGTGCTGCGAAAGGTTTGCATGCGATTTCCCATATCATCCGCTTCATCACTGTTCTTCAACACTCTTTTCTCAAAAAGGTCATCATTGATCCCATTGGCCGAATAGGATAAGGAGGTATTGATATAGCTATTGTCAGAGATTGTTTTTGTATTGGTAATGGCCAGGTTGGATAGGTTTGCCCCTTTGTCATAGTCTCTCAGAATAGAAGCATCCCCATCCAGGCCCGGAGTCGATATGCCACTTGGAGCAAGATTCTCGAATGCAAAACCACTCAAACCACCTATTCCAAAGATCGTGAAAGTTCCTGCTTTTTGGGTGGGTAAAACCACTTTAAGGGTAGCATCCTGGTAATTAACCACCCCATCAATTTCGCCAAGCAATCCTAAGTCATTGATCAATGCAATGCTTGAATACCTGTAATTCAGCAGGTACGAACCTCTGTACCCCTTCTTAAAAGGCCCTTCAACAGTAAGGTCGGTTCCCATTAAGCCAAAGCCAAAGGTTGCCTCAAAATTTTCGTTATTCCCGGTGCGTAGTCGCATGTTCATTACGTTCGATAGCACATTGCCGTATTCGGGCGAAAATGCCCCGGTATAAAAATCAGATGTTCCCATCAGGTTTTTATTCAGTACTGTGAGTGCCCCGGTTGCTGCATTCTGATCATCCAGGTGGTAGGGACTGGTTATCTCTACACCATCAAGGTGCCATTGCATGTATTTGGGAGAATTTCCTCTGACAATAATATCGCTACTCCCGTCCGATGCTGCTACTCCTGCATAGCTGGTTACCATTCGGGCAGGATCGTCCATACCAGCGGTATATCGTTTGGTTTCTTCTGCAGAAATGGATCGGGAGCTCAGCAATGATAGCTCGTTTAGGGCTTCGCCTTTTTTTCTGCCACTGGTTACGACAACCTCATCCAGTTTTACGGATGATTCGCGCATTTCTAAATTCAATAGTACCTCTTTAGCCGAATTTACCTCGATGTTGGGCCTCAAAACAGTTTCGTAGCCCATAAAGGAGAATTGTAGGTTGATCCTGCCAATGGGTACATTCTCAATCCTAAAGCGACCCTGGGCATCGGTGGTAGTGCCAACAATAGGATTGGAGTGGGGGATCAGAACTGTTACCCCTGGTAATGGAGTTTTTGTATCGAAATCCAGTATCGTACCCCGTACCGTCTGCCTCAGGACTGCCGAAGTGGATTCGGCCGGTTTAGTATCGGGATACAATATTACCTTATTCCCTATTAGCCTGTAGCCGATGGATTGGTTCTGGAATAACTTATCGAGAAAATCTTTTAGGGTTTCCTCAGACTTTTTGCAGGTAACTTCGTAGTTCAGGTTGATCTCATCGGTATAAGAGAATACTATGTCCTCGTCCCTGCCGATTTTTTCAATGAGCTCCCTGGCATTGCCTTTGAAATGGGGAATATTGATTGTTTGATCAAGGGTTAGTGCCTGTGCGCTTGCTTTGAGTGATATGAATAGAAAAATAAGGGTAAAGATGATTGTACTAACTGGCTGGTTTAAAGATAATGGTGTCATTCCTGCTTTCAGTTTTAGAGTTTAACAAAAGAGAGAGCTCTTCCAGAACAGCTTCGAGTGGTTGGTTGTAGAAGGTTGTGGTAATGCTACCAATCCTTTCGCCCACCCCATTCAGCAGGAAGGTTTTTGAGTAGTGCTTCCCAAGCAGGTTTAGTGCATCGTCAAGAGGCGTTTCCCTGAAAATGAGCACACCTGTTCTCCATGCCTGGAAATTGGGGTCAGTGATCATGGTCTTTTCAACGCTTCCTTTGGCAGGGTCATACATTCCCTGCTCTCCGGCTACCAGCATAAGGATAGCATCTGCTTCGCTCTCAAAGAATTCGACTGTACCGGAAGTAACCGATACCCTTACCTCTCCTGACCGATCTGAATAAACGTTGAACGAAGTGCCTAACACCCTTGTGGTTGTACTATTGGTTTGCACAACGAAGGGTATGCCTTCTGCATCTGCTATTTGGAAATACGCTTCGCCCACGAGCGAAACCTTCCTTTCCTTTTTGCCAAACCCTTTGAAAATGATAAGTTCGGAGTCATCATTAAGGAAAACCAACGAACCATCGCTCATAGGGTAAGGCTCATTTCTACTCAGATCGTTGCCGGTAATCGTAAGCTGTTCTGGACTGAAAACGGTGATTTTCAGCAAAAAGGAAATGCCAATAAGCAGGACAAGTGCTGCGGCTACACGCAACAGGGGGCTAAGCCAAATCTGGCGAACACCCCTACTGTTATCAGGAAGTTCTATAAAATCGGGAACAGTGTAGCCTGCCCTGACCTTATTTGCAACCTTCTCCCAGTTTGCCTTTGCTGAATGATTACTGAAGGATGACAGTTGGTAAGCCTTTTTCAACCGGGCAAACAGCTCAGCGTTCTCGCCGGAACTCTCCATCCATTGGTTGAAAAGGCTTACTTCCCTTTCATCGGCTCTACCCTCAATAACCTTGAGTAGAAGCTGCTCTTCGGTTTCTTTCTGCATTTTCGTCATCGTTTTACAATTCTATAACACCAGTTTTCTGTTTACCCTACAGTTTTTGAAAAAAATAATAGTAATAAAATGATCATCAGCAAATCTTTAAGTTCAATTCTCAGGAAATTCAACGCTTTTGACATATATTTCTCAACCGTCTTTTCTGAAACAGCCAATTTTATGGCAATTTCGCTGTATTTTAGGTTTTCGTATTTGCTCAGGATAAAGGCTTCGCGCCACTTTTCGGGTATTCTGCCAACAGCTTCATGTATTTTGTTGTTATCAATATTATTCTGAGCGTCCTCATCAGGCTGATGAATTGTATTGGAGTTAAAAAAACTATGGACATCTTTTAACCTTTCCTCATTTACCTTATGATTTCTTATGTAATTTAGGCTTGAATTTTTAACCGCAGTAGTAAGGTAGGGCCTGAGATTGGTGATATGCTCAACGCTGCTGAAGTTTTGCCAAATTTTGACGAATACATCCTGAACAATATCCTCGGCCTGGCTATAGTCCTTTACAATGCCAAAGGAGATGAATACGAGCGCATGGAAGTGTTCAATGAAAAGATTTCTGATGGTCTGCTCCGAGTTTTGGGTATGCATCTATGCTGATAGTGGTTTATGGAATGGTTTCAGATTCTTCTTTCTATAGCGTTAATGTTTTTAATTTAGAATTTCAGTCTTCCTTTGCGATTACTACCCTTATGTCATGCGGTTGTTTCTTCGTTGGTATCATAGCTGAAAACTTCGGTTAGTGGTACATTAAATACATGAGCTATTCTGAATG
>RECE01000207.1 GCA_007694165.1 Bacteroidota bacterium | reverse complement strand
GTCAGCCTTATTGCACCTTTGTAATAGGCCCCAAAATGCAAAAACTGAGGAAGCTGTTTAAGGATAAGCTCAACTGAAAAAAGGCTGTAATATTCCTTTACAAGTTTTGGTTGTTTTCAACAGCTTTAGTAAAACGGCTCTTATGAAATTATAAATCTACAATAACCAATTTACCGCCGCTATGAACAACCAGCAACTTGTTTCCGTATTCATTCGGCATCATAAACCTCGGATTTCTCTCAGGGACATCAAACCTTCTGGTCAATTCATATGTATTGGCATCGCATTCATAAATGTAAAATCCTTTTGAGATATAGAAATTAGAGCCATCAGCTGAATAAACACCGGATACACTGTATCCCATACCGGAATCATTAAGCCCTGGCCTGAAAGTGCCTGTATGTTCATAATCAAAAAAACCGTAGGCATGAGAACCATAACGAGCAGAGGTAACAAACTGATTGTAACCGGGTCTTTTACTAAGTCGCTTAAAATATGTCTGGGCAAAAAACACATTATCATCGGTGGGCACAAGACCATTATGCCCATAATAGTATCTGTACAGGTTAAAGCCGCTACTGTTTAACTTGCCTCCGGTAATTAAAAATTTCGAGTCTTTGTTGATTATCAACTTACTGCCCTGAAAAACAGGTGGCGAAACAGTAGCAAGAGTTTCATTCATCAAGTTGTACATATGTAGGTGCGAAGCACTGACAAACAACAGCTTGCTCGACTCATAATCGACATCCATATCCTGGATATTGACTATTGAAGGGTCAGAAAATACTGGATAAAACTGACCGGAAGCTTCTTCAAATCTGACAATGTCACCATTTTCAAAGCCAATAAAAATCTTTCCTGCTTCCCGGGCATAAGCCATGGATGTAGCAGTATTATCCGGTAGTTCAAAAAAAGCAATATTACAAAGATGGTTATAATCAATTAACATAAGCTTCCCGGAGCTAATGGCATAGACCTTATTGCCTGAAGCTCTTGCCACTTCAACAATGTTTTCCTCTTGCTCACAACCTTCGTAGACTACAAGGGTTACCTGATTAGAAACAGTTGATAAGCCGCGATCATCATATGCAATACAATATACATCGTGAATGCCCGCAGAAAGACCTTCAACATCATATATCTCAGAATAAAATATTTTTTCGTCAATTTCTTTCGTTCCAAAGTATGATCCATTTATATAAAAATCAGCATGCGATACCATTGTATTATCCCTTCCTTCTAAAGAAAGCTGTGGTGTATGCCAGGGATAATAATAATCTTCAGATAAAAAGTATTTAGGGAAAATACTGAGGGTAATTTCCGGTGGTGTATTTTCCGGAACTTCAATCGGGAACTTTATCCGGTAAGTACAAGCCAATGTATCAGTAATTTCAATTTCTACAAGATTTCCCACAGAAGATGTTTCAGGGGTTATCAGTGACCATGGAGGTGCTGTTGTGAATGTATCCAAACTATCTCCGTTGAAATATACAGTAGCCTTTGTAAGCAATTCATCATACATGTCCATTCTTGATCGGATGAGGAGTTTAAGGCTTTCCCCCACAAAAACCTGCGGGTTGCTATCGTATCTTAAAAAACGAACCAAAAAATTGGAAATCAAATTGTTGGTAGCCAAAACTTCGTAAACATAACTTGAAGCAACAACCTTATTATTTCTGTAAATATCTACTTGCAGAAAATAAGTGCCGGCACAATCAAAACTGTAAAAAAAAGAACCGATAGTATCACTGCTGAAAGCTACGATTTGATTGTCAACAAGTAATGAAAGGGAGTCTATATTGGTATTACTCAATTCATAAGCTATCTCTAATGTTCGGCCTACCTGAATGGGGTTGTATGTCTCGCTGTGCAAGGTCAAAATGAACACATCATACTTTTCCTCTAATTCTTTTTCACAACTAATATTTACCCAAAAAAGAACAACGGAAACAATAAAAATCAAAGCATGATTGACCTTTTTCATAATTTGGTTGTTTTTAATAAGACAAAAATACAAAAACAGATTAATTTTTAAGTTTTTTTTGCATATATAAACAACATTGACTCCTCTTTTGTCATTATTAAGACATCGGATCCATTTGAAATAAAAGACATTGCAGTTACATAATATACCTTGACAAATATGACCGCCGAAAGAAAGAATATAAAGATAGATAGTAATTTCTCTCCCCGCAAAACCCTCATCGTCGGGGGTGGTTTGGCAGGAATCCTTATGGCTTTTCGGCTTTGGCAAAACCAAAAACCTTTTTTGCTAATCGATGAACAAGCAGGAAAGCTTTCATCAGCAGTGGCATCAGGACTGATTAATCCGGTGGTGGTAAAGCATTTCGGGCTCAGCTGGATGGCAGAAAAGCTTGTTCCGGAAGCGGTGAAAATGTATCAAAACCTTGAAGAAATAACCTCCTCAAAGTTTTTTCATCCTTTGAAAATTTTCCGGAGTTTTCATCAACCGGAAGAAGCAAAGCTGTGGAACCGGCGCAGGGATGAAGAAAAAAATGCACACTTTTTCATGGAGGAAGCTCCTTCCCCTGCCCCACCCTATACACACTCTCCCTATGGAGGAGCTGTTATACAAAATGCGGCACGGGTAGACGTGGAAATTTTCATGGAAACCACCCGACACTTTTTAATCCGGAAACAGCTTTTGCATTCAGAAAAATTTAATTATCAATCCCTTCAACCTTCAATGGATGGATGGACTTATAAAAATGAAACATTTTCTTATGTTATTTTTTGCCAGGGGATACAATCAACAGAGAACCCATGGTTTCAATGGCTACCCGTTAATCCGCTCAAAGGACAGCTGTTAAAAATAAACCATCCCTTTCTCAGCAACCAACAAGCCATCTCCCAAAAGATTTTTATCCTGCCCCAGGAAGGACAATCCTTTAAAGTAGGTGCTACCTATGAGCACTGCCGGGAAGAAGGAAACACCCGGGAAGGCATTGAGCAACTCACCAACGGATTCAAAGAATTGATTCGGGGGGACGGGGAGGATGCCGGGTTGGAGATCGCCGAAACTTATTACGGTTTTCGTCCCACCATTCCCGATCGGCGGCCCGTATTGGGAGAGCACCCGCTCCATAAAGGCTTGTATGTTTTCAATGGATTAGGCTCAAAGGGGTATATGCTTGCCCCATGGTTTTCTGACCATTTGTACAGGCATATATTTGAAGGAATACCCCTTATGGATGAAGTCTCTGTTATGCGATACGCCAAAAGAATGGAAAAGCCGGAATTTTGATTAAACCGGCAGGTTGGCAAGATGCTGGTAGGCAAGTCCAATCAGAATTGCAACCCCAAAGCTGGCCAGGGTTCCAATGAGAATATACTCTGTGAGCATGCGTTCCCGGGGCTCTTTCAAATCACCAAAACGAAATACTGATTTGGCCGCTATAAGAAAACCAATGGCCTCCCAGCGTCCCAGCAACACGAATACAAAAACCAGGAACCGTTCAAGAATGCCAATTATATAGCCCGCCTTGTCCTTGGTAAGATCTTTATCGCCTATTATATCAGGATTCCATCGGGCAATAAATACCTTAACCACCACACCTGCCACAAATGTCACCACCACCAGGCTGGTTATCAGCAGCAATCTTTCATAAGTAAGAAGACCTGTAAAAGACAAAGAGATGGTTTCATAAAATGATACTACCAGGATAATGACCAGGATATGCAACACCTGATCTACCAAGAACATAAACCGGCTGCGGGGCCTGAAACGCTGGGACCAGATTTTTAATACATCAATAAGGAAATGAGATAATACAATTACCACGTAACCAATCCAGTAGCGGGTGTCAAAACCCAGCATCAGTGCAAGGATTATTGCATGAACCAGAACATGAAGATACAGCTTGGGTGACCAGTATTTTTTATGGTTTTTGCTTTTGACCCAGCTATCTGGCTGCAGCACAAAATCTCCTATCAAATGAGCAAGCAGTATTTTTAAAAATAGCATCATTGTCAGGACAGTTTAGTATTTATCAGTTTTCTGAAATGCCTTTCCATGCGCAGAATTTCTTCCAATCCGGCTCTGCGCTGCCTGTCACTTATTCTGCCCTGACTTATATCCAGCTTTTTTGCCAGTTCTGTCTGTGTAGCATCCGGACTGGCAAGAGCAAGCTGAACCACTTCAGCCGAACTCACACTCCATTTATCCATTACAAGCAAAGCCAGATCCAGGCAAATATTGATTTGTTCATCAACATCTTCCCACGGAGTTTTTATCGCCAGGGTCTTTTTTTTCATCTTTTCAAACAGCTTGCCCGAAAATACAAAAGCATCACCGTTGGCCTCGGTGATGCGCGGAGCATGATACGATACTTCTCCAATACCGATAGCCATTCGTACATCTAAACCTTTGATACTTTTCACCAGTGCCTTAATGCGAAGGGCAACCTGCAGAGAAAGGGACACCTCAGTTACTTGCAGCTGAAAACTATCTCCCCTGAAGAATTGCCAGTCATTAGGTTCAGTTCCCAGTGTGTTAAAGTATTTCTTTAAGGGCTCCAGCCATTTCTCAGGTTGTTTAATACCTCGCGAACCGATTATATCACCTGTGATGATACCTTTCATGATTTTTTTATTGCAAATATATCTTCTTTTTTACAGATAATCAAGTTTATCTTCCATTTAGCGGATATCCTCGATTATCTGTTGTTTTGGTTATTGGGTTATTGGGATTATTGGGGTTATTGGGATTATTAGGATTATGAATTATGAGTGATGAATGATGAAATTCTTCTCACTGCTCATATTTTCTCGTTTCTTTACACTTTTATCTCAACTCTTTCGTCTCATATATCTAGTCACTAGTCTCTCTCATACCCCCTTCATTAACAATTACCAATTCACCATTTACCATTATTTCTCTATTCTCGTTTCTTCAATACGCTAACATTTCGATAGCTATTCTTTATCAAATTCTATCGCAGCGCCAGTTTGCCTGGCATCTTTACTTTGCTATAACCCTGTCACTCCTTCAGAGTTGGGAGCAGTGCCTTGATGTACCTCATTCATAATTCATAACTCATAATCAAATATTCGGCCTCTCTTAATTAACCATTTATCATGAACAATTAAACCCCTCTACTCTCTCCTCCTTTCACTTTCAGCGATTTCAGCTTCTCCACGATATTTTCTGAAGCATCCACAAAGGGAAGAAGAATCAGGTCGGCCCCGGCAAGTTCCAGTTCTTTGGCGGTGCGCCCATAGTAGGAGGTTACTGCAATCTTGCCTTTGTAGTTCACATTGCGCAGGTATTTGATCAGGGCCAGGTTGATGGCCTTATCGGGTAGCGTTGATATCATGCACTGGCTGTCACCCGGAAGAATCTCCATCAATTCAGGGTCGTCGGCATCACCGTATTGCGCAGCCCGCCCTTTGCGCCTCCAGCGTTTTACGTTGCGGGGGTCAAAGTCAACTCCAAAAACACGAAAACCTTGTGTTTCAAGACTCTTAGCTATATTATTGCCATACATTCCCAGTCCGAAAATAATCACATCATAAGGATTCTTGGCAATTTCTTCATCAGAGATCTCGCTGTAAGGATTTGCTCTTTCAAAGATATTAAGCAGGGGAGCTACACGTTCAAATATCTGGTGAGAGTAATTGATAAGATAGGTGGATGTGCCGATGGTAATCAGGCCTACCAGGGTAATCAACCCCAGGGTCTCCTCATCGATTTGCCCCAGAGAGAGTCCAAGTGCAGCGAGTATCAATGAAAATTCGGAAATCTGCGCCACATTCAGTCCGGCCAGAAATCCGGTTCTTTTCCTGTAACCCATCAGTCCAAGAATAATCATCACAATGATGGGGTTGCCAACCAGCACAAAAATGGATAAAATAAGCGCCGGCACAATCTGCTCACCTACCAGCGAGAGATCCACCTGGCTGCCTAAATGAATAAAGAAAAACAGCAGCAGAAAGTCACGAAGAGAAACCAGTCTGCCGGAGATTACTTCGCGATAAGTAGTGGAGGCAAGTGATATTCCCCCCAGAAATGCTCCCACCTCTTTGCTGAATCCCAGATAGTCGCTGAATGCAGCCAAAGCAATGGCCCAGGCCAGGGAAAATAAAACAAGCAATTCCTGCGTGCGGGCCATTATACTTGTAAGCCAAGGCATTACATATCTTATAAGCAAAACCACACCTATTATCATAGCAAAACCTTTAACAACTACCCAGATAATTTCCTCAAAAACCGAATAATCGCTTTGGGTACCCATGGCTGAAAGCACTATCATGGCAAGAATTACCACAATATCCTGTACAATAAGAAACCCGATGGAGATTTGTCCGTGAAGTGACTGGATTTCTTTTTTATCTGAAAGAAGTTTTACGATGATAATGGTACTGGAGAAGGTAAGAGCTACAGCTATATAAATGCTGGTCACGGGATCAAAGCCCAAGGCAATACAGATAAAATAACCGAAAACTGAAGTGAAGACAACCTGTCCTAAACCAGTAGCAAGAGCTACTTTCCCGCTGGTGCGGATAAGGTTAACATCCAGCTTAAGACCTACCACAAAAAGCAGAACGGCAATGCCCATTTCAGACAATAGGTGAATTTTCTCTACCGATTGAAGGAGATTTAAACCGAAAGGCCCTACCACCAAACCGACAATAATAAATGAAACGATAAGGGGTTGTTTCAGCAAACGCCCAATAAAACCCAATCCAACTGCAACACCTAATATGGCTGCAAATTCCAAAAAGCTATCCGAGAATGGTTCCAAATCTTATCTTTATTATGATTAGTACTTATGGTTTCCTAAAAATAGTTATAAATCCATTAACCGCCATTCAAGTTTACTGATATCCAAAAGCTGGTGTATTCCAAACAATTCGTTGTGTATTATTCTTTATGAAAAGCACTGCGGGCTTTATCCAGAAATTCATCGCAAATTTTGGCATTGGTAGCGATGAGTTCACCGCCAAAGATGTAGTTTTCTCCACCTCCAAAGTCGGTAACCCTTCCTCCGGCCTCTTGCACTATAAAAGCACCTGCCGCCACATCCCAGGAATTGAGACTGTATTCAAAAAATGCATCGAACCTGCCACAGGCAACATATGCCAAATCCACTGCTGCGCTGCCCAATCTCCTGATACCATGGGTGTTGTGCAAACACCAGGTGAATAATTCAAGGTATTTTTCAAGCCGCGAATAGTCATGATAGGGAAACCCCGTAGCCAGAAGGCTTTGCTGCAATTCTGATGTCTCAGATACTTTAATGGGCTGTTCGTTAAGAAAAGCACCACCTCCATCCCAGGCATAAAAACACTCATCCAGATTGATTTCGTAAACTACCCCAATCACTACCCGCTCCTTTTGCATCAATGCAATGCTAACACTAAAACAGGGCAATCCGTGAATAAAATTGGTAGTGCCATCCAGTGGGTCAATCACCCACATGAATTCTTTTTGGCTGGTTTCTATGGTTTTTTCTTCTGTGATAAATCCGGCATCGGGCAGTAATCTTTGAAGGCCTTCCACAATCTGTTTTTCTGCGGTTTTATCCACATAGGTTACATAATCGTGGGTTCCTTTGCTTTCGATATGATGGTTTTTCACTTTGTCCAATTCCTGCCGGATAAAAGCTCCGGCAGCCTTGCTGATTTGAATTACTTCCCGGGTTATATTTTGTAAATCTGGTGTCATTCGAATAAAATTGTATTAAGTAATTAGCTTCGCGGAGTTCTACTGTTGTTTTCAAATACATGAAGGCTGGTTTTGCAATTATCCAACTTTATAAACTCCATCTTCGTCCAAAAGGTTCAGTGTTACTTTTTCAATAGTATTAGCTTTTCCCTTATCGAAAGGAGTCTTTACCTTTATATAGTTTGCTGTAAATCCATGCATAAATCCTTTCACATTATCCTTTTCCCAGAGCACATCTGATTCAATCCCCTGGTTGTGATGGTAAAAGACATCCTTTTTGTGAGCAGAAAGTTGCTGCATTTTCTTGCTGCGCAGGTTGCGTTCTTTCACCGGAATCTGGGTGTCGTATTTCACTGCCCGGGTATTATCCCTTTCGCTGTAGGTAAATACGTGCACATAAGAAATATCAGTTTTTCTCACAAAATCATAGGATTGCTGAAACAATTCATCTGTTTCGGCAGGAAATCCCACGATAAGGTCGGCAGCTATACAGGCGTGCGGCATGTGTTTTCTTATCAATTCAACCCTTGATGCAAACCGGGCGGTATCGTACCTGCGCCCCATTGCTTTGAGCACCTCATCGGAACCAGCCTGCAAGGGGATATGAAAATGGGGCATCAGGATGTCGCTGGCGGCCACCAGCTCGATAATCTCATCGCTAAGCAAATCGGGCTCAATGGAAGAAATCCTGATGCGCTCCAGCCCTTTCACCTGGATAAGCTCCTGCAGAAAACCATAGAAATTCTCCCCATGATGCTTGCCAAAATCGCCGATATTAACACCGGAGAGAACCACCTCTTTGATGTTGGTGCGGGCAATTTCAGTGGCTGTTTTAATGGTAGCTGCGATATTGTTGCTGCGGCTTCTGCCCCGCGCCAGCGGAATGGTGCAATAGGCACAAAAATAATCGCAACCATCCTGGATTTTGAAAAATGAGCGGGTGCGATCATCCATGGAAAAACCGGGAACAAACTTTTCAGGTTCTTCCACAGCAATGTCCTGCGTTTGGGTTTCTCCTTTGTCACGGAGTTGTTGTATATGCTCGAACAAGTTAAACTTGTCGGCATTACCCAATACAATATCCACCCCGGGTATGGCGCGTATTTCTTCTGGATTGATTTGAGAAAAACAACCGATGATTGCCACATGGGCTTCCGGGTTTTTCTTCATCGCTTTTTTGATCAGCTCTTTGCAACGCTTTTCTGCATTTTGGGTTACAGAACATGAATTGATTACATATATATCGGCTGGGGCGCTAAACTCTACCTGCTCAAACCCTTCTTCGCCAAACTGTCGGCTCAGGGTGGAGGTTTCACTGAAGTTTAATTTGCAGCCCAGGGTTTGAAAGGCTATTCTTTTCACGTAAGTTTATATGATTGTTGTGAATACTCACTTATCCGTTAACGGAAAGCCTGAGGGAGTCATAGTCCTTTAGGCTTGTTTTTATACAAAGTTACCATTTTTTGAAAAAGAAAAAGCCGGTTTGTTAATCAGACCCATCTTGGGTTTTTATACCATCTAAAACCAGACCCAGAGCACTTTTACTTGCAGATATTTTGTATTTTTATGCAGATAAAACAATATTATTTAAGGCAATCATGTTGTTATTATGTACAATGCTTAACAATTGTAATTGTAAACCTGGAAATCTATAGGCTGATATGAACAAGAAAATTTTTATCATTACCGGAGGGAGCTCGGGAATCGGGCTAAGCTGCATTCAGAAGTTAAGTGAAAATAAACACAACCATGTAATTTCTTTTTCACGAAGCAAGGAAAAAACCAAACGCGCAGCAAAAAGCATAGGCAACATACCCGACAATGTGGAGTTTTATCATGGAGATGTTCGCAATGAATCAGATTGCGAGACTTTTGCCGGGTATATCGGTGAGAAATACGGTAAAATTCATGGCCTGGTGCATGCCGCGGCAGTGCTTACCAAGGGAGGGATAGAAATGATTCCTTATGAAGCCTGGAAATTCAATCTTGACATCAATCTTAATGGCCCCTATTTACTAACTCAGGTGCTGTTGCCTTATCTGAAAGCGGCACAGGGCGCTTCCATT
Organism: Bacteroidota bacterium; assembly: GCA_007694165.1. Taxonomy (GTDB): domain Bacteria; phylum Bacteroidota; class Bacteroidia; order Bacteroidales; family UBA7960; genus SKVR01. The sequence continues at coordinate 18,133 of RECE01000207.1, read as the reverse complement.
GTAAATATTTCGTCCATTGCTGCCCAACGCCCGGGAACAAGCATTGCCTATTCGGTAAGCAAAGCCGGGCTGGATATGCTCACAGAATTTCTTGCTGGTGATTTGGCTCCCTACCAAATCAGGGTCAATTCGGTAAATCCCGGCCTGGTGACCACCAATATTCATCTGGACAACAAAATTGTAGAAAATCAGCAGGCCTATGATGAGATGGTGAAAAAAGCAGCCGCCAGATACCCACTCAACAGAGCAGGAAAACCCGAAGAAATTGCTGATATGATCCTTTACCTGCTCAGCGAAAAATCCTCCTGGGTTACAGGCTCCATCTTTAAAATGGATGGCGGGGCTTTGATAGCAAACGATTTAATACCTGATAAACAATAGCCGGTACTGTTTTTTTTTGTTCATACATGGCAAAATTCTCTGGTGCACATACACATTGAACCTAATTATAACTAAATCATCCTATTATGAAACAATTGACATTAATGATTTCTGCACTTTTGCTTTTTGCGTTGTTGTCATGCACTTTTGGCAATACCCATCGGAATAAAGAACAACTATCACAAGAGATTCCTCCGGATAAGAGCAATGCACGAAACTCCCTGGATTATCTCGGAACCTATTTCGGCGTGTTGCCCTGCGCCGACTGCGAAGGCATCAGCACCACGATTCAACTGTTACCCGACCAAAACTATGTTTTATCTTATTTGTATAAGGGAAAAGAGCCCCGGAATTTTTTTGAGCAACGAGGCACCTGGTCCTGGGAAGACGACAACACCACAATCACCCTTGACAATCGTGAAAAACCTAACCAGTACAAAGTTGTAGAAAACGCTCTTATTCATCTCGACAAAAACGGAAAGATAATTACCGGAGAATTGGCTGAGCATTACAGATTAAAAAAAGAACAGACGGAATAATCTCTGCCAAAGCAAACCCCACAAAGGCCTGTGAAATTTTATTCATAGGCCTTTTTGCTTTTTTTATAGGTTTTTCATGGCACTTCATGACCCGCTTTTTATCATTTTCTTGTATCTTAGTAAAGTAAGCAACTTGTAAGCCGATGCTGAAACTATCACCATCACATTCGGTAAACTTGTTGCTATCATTTTTTTAATCAATAACAAAACAAGTTTACAAACGAAAAAAGATGATGAAAACGGCCAGAAAGAAACCATGAAGATCAAAACATGTTTTTAAATATGGCTCGCATCATTGATTTCATTAACCTTAAAAATTCAGATTAAAATGAAAAGATTATCACAATTATTAATGTTAGCATTGTCGGTAGTAATATTTGTAAGTTGCGAAGATGAAGATGACCATGGTTTGACAGCCGTTGCAGGCCCTGACCAGGAAGTCAGTGTAGGTCAAACGGTTACGTTAAACTCAGGAGAATCCATTGATTTGACAGGAGAGGGCTTTACCTCCTCATGGAGTTTCGCAGGAGTACCCGATGGAAGCAACGCAACCATTAACAATGCCGATTCTGAAATCGCTACATTTACACCCGATGTAGCAGGAGATTACCTGGTAAACCTGACTATTATCAATAGTATGGGAGAAAGCTCCGATGGACTGATGGTAAGCGCTACATCAGCAGGAACTATGGAAATCGGAGGCTCCTACAGTGAGGATCTGCATTTGATGAATATTGTTGAAGATCCTGATGTGCCCGACTACCTTGTAACCAGTGATGTTACAGTAAGTGCACGCCTGATTATAGACCCCGGTGTAAGAATAGCCGTAATGAGCGACAACCGCATCAGGGTTACCACCAATGGAGTGCTGGAAGCAAATGGTACTGACACTGAGCCCATCATTATTACCGGAAATACTGCTTTGCCCGGATATTGGAAAGGGATGTTGGTGGAATCCAACAACCTGGAGAACGAAATGAACCATGTCCATATTTCCTATGCCGGAAGCAACGCTATTTCATCAGGCCGACCCAGAACAGGTTTGCATGTAGAATCAGGAAGGCTCAATATCAGCAACTCTGCCTTTACAAACAATGATGGCTATGGTCTTTCTGTCAGATCTGCCGACAGCCGCATCCCCATGAACAACAATTATTTCGACGACAACAACCTCGGAGCCATATTTATGTCAGGAGGTCAAATCAGAGATATTGATGAAGCCACGGATTTCAACAACTCTGACATTGTTCTGGATGGAAGCAATGTAAATTTAAGCACTGATCACGTTTGGAAGGCAGCCCTGAATGGCCGCTATCGGTTTTCCAGCGATGTTAGTATTTTTGATAATGTAAACATTGAGCAAGGAGCTGTTTTTGTAGCAGATAACAATGTGCGGATTTATTTCCGCCCGGATGCCATTGTAAAAGCTTCAGGCACAAGCGCAAATCCGATTATTTTCAAAGGTAGCCTGGAACAGGCAGGTTCATGGAGAGGAATAATGTATGAAAACTCCAGCCTGGATGGATTCATGGAACATGTACATTTTGCCCACGCAGGCCACAGCAACCTTGCCAGCGGTTTCCAGAAAACAGCTCTGGGACTGGGATCAAGTGCAAGACTGACCCTCAGAAATGCTCACTTCAGCGATATTGATGGCTATGGTGTTTATATCCGCTATGATGGTATTAGAGTAAATTTTGAAAACTCCCAATTTGGTAATGGAATAACACAGGCAGCTGTGCATATGAGGGCACAGCAAATTGCAGGGATTGACACCCAAACAGATTTCGGAGGTAACCATGTAGAAGTACAGGGTGCTAATCTTGACGAATCAGCAGATGTAACGTGGCCTAAACTTAACAATGGGGCATACCTGTTTAACGGAACTACCACTGTATTTGGAAAAGTCACCATACAACCCGGGGCAATTCTCGAATTTGACAATGATGCCAGGTTAAGGGTTAGGAATGATGGCGTTTTTATTGCCAATGGTACTTCATCCGAAATTATTGTTTTCACCCGAAAATCCGGCTCTGCATCACACTGGACAGGGCTTGCCATTGAAACCGGTTCACTGGAAAACAGCATGGATTATGTAGAAATTTCCTATGGAGGCAACAGCAACCTGTTTTCAGGAGTAGGTCAGACCAACCTGGCTTTAGGAAACAATGCCCGCCTTACCCTTACCAACAGCACTATCAGCAATAGTCTGGGCTATGGTATTGATGTAAGGTCAAGTGCCGACCTTACGGAGTCTGGCAATACCTTCTCCAACAACGCCAGCGATGATATCAATTTTCAATAAATAAAATAAAACGATTATCACAAAAAAACGCTTCCGGTTAGCAAACCGGAAGCGTTTTTTTATCATTCTTAAATGGCTGACAACAACTTCTCGTAAAACTCCATCCTGTTTATTATGGCTTTTGTGATGGGATGCTCCTCTCCTATTACATCCATGGCAATTTCATAAGCTCTGTCGAAATGCCTGCTGCAATTTGCAGCGTCATCCAGCCTACAGTAAAGTTCAGCAATGCGACCATAAACCCGGGCAACCTGATGATGCTTTTCACCAAAACTCTCTTTATACAAATCAAGGGATTTAAACAAGTTTTTCCGGGACTTTTCAAATTCTTCCAGTTCCATATAGGTGAGCCCAAGACTATAATACCCCCCTGCAACAAACGGATGTTTATCACCAAAATTAACCCTGTCACCTTCAAGCACCCTGTACTGAAAATCCAGCGCTTTTTCGAATTTGCGTTGCGAATAGAAAGAGTTGCTCAGATTATACATTACCGATAGGGTATAGTTGTTGGCCGGACCAAATTTTTCCATATACACATCAAAAAGCATCAGGTTAATAGAGTCTGAAATATGGTATTCACCCAGCCTGTAATAATTGCCTGCCATATTGAACAGGGTAATCAAATAAGTAGGACTTCCTTCACCATACAACCTGCGGTTCATATCCAGCAGTTCTTGCTGCACTTCAATGGCTTCTGTTGTCTTTCCGGTTTGACCAAGCGCAATAGCGTAATTCTCAACAAGCATTACCCGGGTACTATTGATTTCTGCCCCAAGCAGCTCCATGATCTTTATAGCTTCACGGCTTACCTGCAGGGACTCATCAAACCTGGAAAGATCTTTCAACGCAGCAGCCATATTGGCCTTGGCTGATACCAGTTCCCATGAAGGGGTATCGCTGGCCAGCCTGAGAATTTCAAGAGACTTTTCAGCATATTCAAGCCCCTGCTCAGCTCTGGCATCAATTCTTGCAATGTGTGCCTTAATATTCCAGGCACTGGCGATGTCTTTGGGATCAATCTGTGACAGATTTTTTGAATAAAGATCAATAGCAAGAATAATCAGACTGTCCGCAACGGCGGTTTCTGCTAGGTTTCTGTGGTAAGCCGCAATATCTCTGTACAAATGTGCACGCGAAATTTGAAGTGCACGCGAATCAGGGAATCCGTGATGTAAATCCAAAGCCTTGTAATACAGCTCTCCTCCCCTTTTCCATTCTCCAAGCCTTGTCAGTATCATTCCTGTTGAATGGTAAAGCTCAGACTGAAACTCCGGGCGATTTTCAATAATATCAATCTTTTCAATGCTGTTTTCCAGCAATTCAACCACCGTTACTGTTGCTCCCTGTCGTAGTTCGGGATCCGCAGATTCAAAAATATCAAAAACGAAGGCCAGCAGGAACTCCGCCCTTTCCTTCTCTTTGATGGTTTGGATAAATTGAGAAATCCAGAAAACCAAAGCTATCAGCAAGGCAACATTAAAAAATGTGACAAGCCACACCTTCTTCTTATTTCGCAAGTACCTTTTGGTCAGGGAGTAACTCATGGAGGGTTGCCTTGAGTGCAAGGGATTCATGCTGAGCATATTCTGTAAATCATGCAGAATCTCGCTTGTGCTCAGAAACCGTTTTTCCGGTTCATTTGCCAGACATTTAGACAGGATGGCAGTAAGGTCTTCCCTGATGATTTTTTCTTTTAACCCTCCTATGGTCCCGGATCGCAGCGAAACCTTTTGTATGGCATCGCGAATTTCGCTTTCCAATCGCCCTTCCGCTACTTTTGTATAATCAAAATGCTTATTTGTGAGCAGGGCATAAAACACCAGTCCGATTTTAAAAATATCAGACTCCACCGAAGGGGGAGCAGAAGAAAATTGCTCAGGTGCCGCATACTTAAGGGTGCCAGTGAAAGAATCTGCTTTGTGGGTACCTTTCTCCTGGCTGTAAATAACCTGGGCAATACCAAAATCAAGCAGTTTGATATTCCCCTCCTTATTGACCAGAATGTTGGCCGGTTTAATATCATGATGAACAATCAATTTGTTGTGGGCATACTGCATTGCATTGCATACCTGCTTAAATAAGCGCATCAGCTCAATGAACCCGGGCTTCTTTTCTTTGCAGTATTCATCAATTGACTGACCCTCCACATATTCCATTACGATGTAAGGATATCCTTCGGGTGTAATTCCCCCATCGTACAATTGGGCAATATGAGGATGATTGATTCCTGCCAGAATTTGTTGCTCCTGCCGGAATTTATCTTTCAAAAACTCCACATTGCCTTTCATTTTCATGATCTTCACTGCCACCTGCTGCTCAAATTGCCCGTCATCCCTGGAACAAAGATAAACCCTGGCCATCCCCCCATGCCCTATCTCCTTTGCTACCCTGAATTTGTCGAATTTGTCACCCGGTTGCAGCAGGATTTCCTCCGATTCATTTCCCAGGTCTTCATCTATATTTTTATGAAGCGAACTGAAAAAAGCATCTGCTTTGGAGGAGCTTTTCAGAAGCTTCAATACCATGGTATCCAAACCCTGATTCTTCTCATCGTAAGTACATTGTTTGTCAATCCACTCCTTCCATTGATGCGAAGGCATATCAAGGCAAGATTCGTGTAATTCGGAAACTCTGTCCCAGTTCATACAATTACATTGGAGTTAATAAAAATGGGGTTTGGGGAGAAACTCATTGTTCATTGAGTTCAATATACAGCCAGGCTTTGGCCATACTCCAGCTGCGTTTTACAGTGGCCGGGCTTATATCAAGGGCAATAGCAGTTTCGTCAATGGTCATTCCGCCAAAAAAGCGACACTCCACAATTTGAGCTTGTCTTTCATCCTGAAGTTCAAGCTTTTTCAGCGCATCATTGAGCATAAGCAAGTCTTCTGCCGTTTGATCACTCAACTGGATATTGTTATCAATATCTTTCATCTCGACCTTTATGGGGTTCTCTCCTCTTTTCAGGGTCTGTTTTCTGAGAGATGCATTGATAAGTATCTGTCTCATAGCCTTGGCTGCAATGAAAAAGAAGTGTGAACGGCTTTTCGCATCAAATGTGCCTGCCTGAATGAGCTTAAGATAGGTTTCATGCACAATGGCCGTTGTATTAAAAGTATCGAGGTTGAAAAATTGTTTCCGAAGGTGATGGGCTCCCTTTTGCAGTTCATTATAAACGATGGGGAAGAGCGCATCCAGTGCATTCTTATTTCCATTGCTGAACTCATGCAGATAAGTGGTAATCTCTGAGGAGGAGACAATATTGTTTTCAGTCATAGTGCTTTTAATATATGTTTGCGGTTCATCTCAAATATACTATTTTTTTAGCAATTTGGGGTTTTTAGAATCGTCTGAATTTCCAGGATGCAAATGATTTTTCAGGCAGGACTTGCATATGCACAAACCCATAATTTTACTATCTTGCATGAAATTAGGAAAAATCCGGCAATCTTCCCGGGATACCAAAACATTTTACATGCAAACAAAAGACAAAAGCAAAATCTTATCTGCCTTCCTTTTTCCGGTAATCCTGGTGGTCATTATCTGGGGAGTAAAAATTACGGAAGATATAATGCAAACCAGTTTTCATACATTCGGAGTTTTTCCATTGAAAATTGAGGGTTTGAAAGGGATTATCTTTTCTCCGTTGATTCACGGGAGTTATCAGCATTTGTATTCCAACACATTGCCTCTGCTGATACTGGGCTGGGCTTTGTTTTACTTTTACCGCGAACTGGGACTCCGCATTACCCTGTTTGCATGGATCATGAGCGGACTGTGGGTGTGGGTATTTGCCCGGGAATCCTGGCATATTGGAGCCAGCGGGATTATTTACAGCTGGGCAGCCTTTCTCTTTGTCAGTGGGGTAATTCGTGGTCACCCGCGCCTGATGGCATTGTCGCTGCTGGTGGCATTTTTGTATGGCAGTCTGGTGTGGGGGGTTTTTCCCTTGCGGGAAAGAGTTTCATGGGAAGGCCATCTTATGGGGTTGATGGCGGGAGTAGTACTGGCATTGTTTTACAAAGGTACCGGCCCGCAAAGGAAGCAATACTCCTGGGAACTGGAAGAAGAAACCGATGATGAAACGGATAGCGATGCCCCACCCTACTGGATGACCAGTCACTCCACAGAAGATGCGAAAAAACCGGAAGAACAAAAAGCAAAAAAATCTTCAGAAAATGAAGGTGCCCAACCTGTGAGGATCAAATACGTCTATAAACCCGTCGGAGAAAAAAAACCACCCGCCACAGAAAAGAAATAAATGAGCAGAATCAATATCCGCTTCTTTCCATATCCCTTTTGTTGTCCTTTTGCTTGAGGGTTTCTCTTTTATCGTAAAGCTTTTTCCCTTTTGCCAGGGCAATTTCCATTTTGGCAAGCCCTTTATCGTTGATAAACAAAAAGGTGGGTATAAGTGTAAGCCCTTTTTCATTAAGTGCAGACTCGAGTTTTTTCAATTCTCTGGAAGTGAGCAAAAGTTTGCGCTCCCGCTTGGGCTCATGGTTGTTGTAGGTTCCGTATTCGTACTCTGAGATGTTCATATTACGTACAAACAGCTCACCCTTTACAAACGCACAATAAGCCTCATTGATACTTGCTTTTCCGGAGCGCAGCGATTTTATCTCTGTACCGGTAAGTACCATTCCTGCAATAAATTTTTCCAGCAGGAAAAATTCGAAAGATGCCTTTTTGTTTCTTATGTTGAGTTTGTTAGCCATAGCTCTATTTGGGGGCACAAAAGTACCAAATTTTTAGCAGAATTCATGCAATTTATCTTTATCTGCAGTGTAGTTTTGCTGATAAAAACAAATTCTCACTAATTTTACCCCATGCAGCAAATCCCAGGGATGTTTTTCAAATACAGAAAATGGATGCTCACCATCTTGATGGCGCTCCTGCTGGGAATATGGTTTTTATCCCTTCGGCAGCAATTGTTTCCTGAAGTTTTCAGCACGGTAATGTATGATTCTGAAAAACAGCTGCTCAACGCTACGGTGGCCCGTGACGGGCAATGGAGATTTCCTCCCGGTGAAACGCTGCCGGAAAATTACTTAACAGCACTCATAAATTTCGAGGATCGATATTTTCAATATCACCCCGGATTCAATCCACTTGCCATAGGGCGCGCCATTTTGCAGAACGTGAAAAAGGAAGGGACAAAAAGTGGGGCGAGCACCCTGAGCATGCAGGTAATCCGGTTGAGCCGGCAGGGAAAGCCCCGCACCATCAGGGAGAAAATCATTGAAGTATTGCTTGCTATGCGCCTGGAGCTCAGGTACAGCAAGGAGGAGATTTTGCAGATTTATGCTGCCCATGCCCCCATGGGGGGAAATGTTGTAGGGCTGCAGGCTGCTTCATGGAGATATTATGGACACAGGCAGGAGGAACTGTCATGGGCTGAGGCAGCTACCCTGGCAGTATTGCCCAACAGTCCTTCCCTGATTTTTCCGGGAAGAAATCAGGAATTGCTTGTTCAAAAACGCAACAGGTTGCTGACCCTGCTGCACAAAAGAGGATACATGGATGATGTAACCCTGCAACTTTCGCTTGCCGAACCGGCACCAGGTGCACCTCATCCCCTCCCACAGATGGCTCCCCATCTTTTTACCAGAAGCATTCTGGATGGTAAAGAAGGGATGCAGATTTACACCACTATCAACAGCGATTTACAGCAAAGATCTGCAAGGGTGATACAGCGTCATCATGAAATACTCAGGGCAAATCATATCCATAATGTAGCTGTTCTGGTGGCAGATGTAAATACGGGAGAAATACTTGTTTACTGGGGCAACGCTCCGGAAAGCAAACTTCAGGTAAATGCCGCACAGGTAGATATCATTTCCTCCAGAAGGAGCCCGGGTAGCTTATTAAAACCTTTTCTTTACGCCGGATTGCTGCAGGAAGGGCAAATTCTCCCTCATTCTCTTATTCCTGATATTCCCACCCATTTCCAGGGATTTAACCCCGAAAACTTCACCAGAACCTACGACGGGGCAGTTCCGGCAAGCCGGGCACTGGCAAGATCTTTAAACATACCTGCAGTACGTATGCTGCAGGATTATCACCCCGATAAATTTCACGCATTGCTTAAAAGCTGCGGGATGAATACTTTTGACAAGCCCTCCTCCCACTATGGTTTATCTATGATACTGGGGGGTGGCGAGGTTACCATGTGGGAAATTGCGGGAGCCTACGCTTCCATGGCCCGCAGCCTGAACAAATTTCAACAAAATCCTCTGACCCCGGAAGAAAAAACCTTTCATCCACTGAGATATACCACCAGGCCAGAAGATGAACTCAATTCTTCACAACCTTCCCCCTTTAGCCACGGAGTATTGTGGCACACCTTAGAAGCCATGGTGGAAGCTGCCCGCCCTGACACAGAGGCAAACTGGCAATTGTTTACCGGCAACAGAAGAATCGCCTGGAAAACCGGCACAAGCTATGGACATCGGGATGCCTGGAGCATTGGTGTGAATGCAGGATACGTAGTGGCTGTATGGGCAGGAAATGCCACCGGAGAAGGGCGGCCCGGACTAACAGGTATCGCCGCAGCTGCTCCACTGATGTTTGATATCCTGGGGCTATTGCCCCAACAGTCATGGTTTGCAATACCTTATGATGATCTGACACCGGTCCGGATTTGTAAAAACAGTGGATACCCGGCGTCTCAATTATGTGCAGGCACGGATACGATTCTGGCTCCACGGGTAGATTTCCAAACAGGGGTTTGTCCTTACCACATCGCCGTTCATCTCGACAAAGAAACAGGGCTCAGGGTAAACACGCAATGCGCTTCGTGGGCTGATATGCAGACGCAATCCTGGTTTGTGTTACCTCCGGTGCAGGAATACTATTTCCGGCAAAAAAATCCTTTTTACAGACCTTTGCCCCCGCTACGGGAAGGTTGCTCCCCACTATCTCATGATACCAATCCGATGCAATGGATTTATCCTTCAGGTTCTTCTGCCATATTCATCCCCTATGAACTGGATGGCTCACCTGGAGAAACCATTTTCAGGGTGGCACATCGTCATGAGAGCAGCACAATTCACTGGCATCTCAATGAGCAATACGTGGGAAGCACAATGCATTTTCATGAAATGGCATTCCGCCCCAGCGAAGGGTTGCACACCCTGCAAATCACTGATAACAATGGAAACTTCCTGAAAAAGGAAATACAAATTGTGATAAGAACCCCGCAGTGAAAAGTTACTTAGGCCTGCTGAAAAACACTCAACTAAATGTCAACATATTATTTAACTTGCAATTTCATCTGTTTGTTTTTTGTAGTTGCCTGATATAATGCTGACGATGTTCTATCATGAAGATCCAATACTGTCAGCGCTACGCGCCTTTGGCTTTAGTGGATGCATTGGATTACTACCATAATTTCAGCGCTATGCGCCTTAAAAAACTTTTTCAGCAGGCCTGAGGCCCTACTTACTTCTCAGAACAAGAAGCGTAATTTCAGGCCGCATGCCCATTCTGCCAGGAAAACCTATAAACCCAAAACCCCGGTTAACATAAAGAAGCTGACCATTTTGGTCGTAAAGTCCGTTCCAGTTTTCATATTTCAAAGAAACGGGACTGAATTGAAACCACGAGGTCCTCAATCCTGCCTGCATACCATGGGTGTGTCCGGAAAGAGTAAGTGCTATATCAGTATCAGGAATAACCTGCTCAGTCCAGTGCGAGGGGTCGTGCGAAAGCAATATCTTCACCGGAAAATCAGCATGGTCATTGAGGGCCTTATCAAGATCTCCCAGTTGCGCAAAGGGTGGTAGTCCCCAGTTATCAACCCCTGCCAATAAAATGGAGTCATTTCCTCTGACAATAAACCGGTGATCATTTCTCAGCAAAACAAAATTCATATCAGCCTGAATATCTTGTAATTGCTGAAGATTTGCTGCTTTTTCTTCAATGGTATACCAACGCCTGTAATCACCCATATCATGATTGCCAAGTATGGAGAACTTGCCATACGGAGAATCGATCCCGGCAAACAGTTCAACATATTTCTCAGCTTCAACCGCCTCATTATTTACCATGTCGCCGGTAAAAACCAACATATCATGAGGGGTTTGTTTGATTTTATCCACTCCTCTTCTCACCGGACGGGTGCGGGCAAAACTTCCAAAGTGGGTGTCAGAAATATGAATGATGCGAAATCCATCAAAGGCTTCGGGTAAATCCGCCAGGTGTGCCTCTACCTCTTTCACCTTAAAATTAAATCTGCCATAAACCACCCCGTAAAGCACCCAAACAAACATCAACAGAGACAAAACAAATCCAATGGAAAGCAAAACCGGTGGTTTAGGGTGAGAAAAACGCATTGATCCACCAGATGAAGCTTTCTGTATTATCCAGGAACCCAGCAAAACGATGTCGTGCAAAAGATTGAAAATCAAATAAACGATTTTAGGCAGGAAAATAAGAACAAACGCTCCGGTGATATAGAAATAGTTGCGGTATTGCACATAATCGGACCAGGAACTGTTGCGAATAATCAGGGTCCAAATGGTAGAAAAAACGATAAAACAAACATCCATAATCCAGTAGCCAAGGATAATTTGCTTCCTGTAGTTGCCAAAGGGGCGGTAATGGGTAAGTTTTCTTAAACCATAATAACCATAAAAATCAAGAAACAGGATAATCAGCAGGAGGATAATCAGGCTTAAAATCATTGTGTAATGCTAAAAGTGTTATAGATAAAGAAAGTAAGACGTATTCAAAATTCATTCAACAATACAACCAATAACCATTGTTTTGGTTTAAGCTCACAAATAAATAGCTGTTAAAAAGCTCAGATTGTTTTTTCACTACCCCAATTACAAGGATTACAAACCCGCTTTGGCACTGAGTTGGATGATGGTTATCGGTTTTGAAGAGCAATTCGGGTTAAGCGACGATTGCACACCTGGAAAGTCAAACAGACCGAATCCTGGTGTATTCCGCTGTTTCCACTGCTGATTTTTTATCGGGCAGCAGGCAGCGTAATGACAAAGATGGCACCTCCACCCTCGCGGTCTTTCACTTCGATGGAACCATGATGTTTTTCCACAACAGTTTTTGTTATTGCCAGCCCTATACCCAGCCCAAAATCGCCACCTGCGGTTTTGGTGCTGAAACTGGAATCAAATATCCGGGTCTTAATTTTGTCAGGCACTCCGGGGCCGGTATCTGTTATTGTAATGGAAATCAAACCACTTTCTTTATCAGCTTTGCACGAAATACCCAAAGCACCCTTATCCTCCATAGCATCGCATGCATTGATGATGATATTGGTCCATACCTGGTTGAGTTCACCTACAAAGCAGTTTACCAGGCATACATCTTCCATTTCTGTTTCCACCTTGATATCTTTCAACCGGTTGCCAATAATTTGCAGGGTTTCCCTGATACCCTGCCTTATATCAGACACTTCCGGATCTTTCCCTCCTTGCCGGCTGTAGCTTTTCAGGCTTTTCACAAGGTATTCGATACGGGAAGTAGAGAGTTTGATTCCATTGAGAAAAATCCCCGACTGATAAGCATCAAGCAGTAACTGAAGAAGAGGCTGGTTTTTGGAAGAACCCAGGAAAGATTTTAGCTTTTCAAAAACCACAGTATCCATTTCTGCCATTGTACGCAACATCGTTCTGGGAAAGTCAGGATATATTGTTTTGAGATCTTTCATTCGCGAACGATGGGTAGAAGTATCAGTGAACTCGCGTTGAGCGCCTGCTTCAAAGAAATACCTTACCAGCCCGGTATCGGGCAATGCAGAAGCTCTTTCGGCCATGGCTGGCAAATTTTCAGAAAGATATTCTACAGATCTGAGCAATGCAGAGGCCGGATTATTGATTTCATGGGCCAATCCAGCGGTAAGCTCGCCGAGAGTCGCCATTTTCTCCTGAGATATCAGCGCATTTCGGGTTCGTTCAAGTTCTCTGATGGTTTGCTTCAAATGGTTTCGCTCCTCCTCAAGCTGCCTTGACAAGCTGGCCACCTCCACATGCAGCATTACTACCTTTCTGTACCTATCGGCAAGGTTGGAGAAAATAAGGCCCTGCAGGGTTTTGCTGATTTGCGGGTATTCATTCATGAACACCTCAAAACTATGATGATCGAAACAAAGAGTAATTACTTTTGTACTTGCTTTGGCGGTGGTAAATACAGGTTCACCTGTCTGAAAGGACAATAACCCGATAAAGTCGCCAGGCCCGTGCATACCTATCTGGGTTCCTGTATCTTCATCTTCTTTCATCTGGGCTACATACCCGTCAAGAATGATGTACAACCTGTCGTTGACATCCTTCTCACTGAGCATCACCTCACCTTCATTAAAAACTTTTTTCAGGCTTTTCAGCAGCAATGAATTGGGGATTTCATCCTTTATGGTTTTGACAAAGTTGGATTTGTCATAAACCGGCCGCGCAGAGGCTCCAATTACATTGGGACTTTGCTCTCTTAAGGGGTTTTTCTTATCAGACATGGATAGGATAATTTACAAATACCCTTTGGTTCTGATAGCCTCCTGAATTCTTTCCTGATTAAGCACAGCCATAAACCGCAGCAGTTCTTTCTCTTCCCTGATTACATATTGGGTGAGTTCATCTTTCACTATCTCCAACAATTCTTTGGGATCCCAGGGCTTTGCAATGTACCTGTTGAGCCTGGCTTTGTTAACCGCCTGAATGGTATCTTCCAGCCCCGCCTGTCCCGTAACCAGCACTTTTCTTGTATTTTCGGTAAAGGAGTCCTTTTGCATCTCTATCATCAGATCAATTCCATTGTCACCGGGCATGATATGATCGCACAAGGCAAGACCAATTTTATGCCCGTCTTGTTTGATTTCCTTTATTAGTTCACGTGCCTCATCTGCGGAATGGGCCAGTTCAATAGGGAAGACCTCCTCCAGCGCTGCAAGATCACGCACAATAACATCCAAAACCTGAGGTTCATCTTCTACGCAAATGATATAAATATCAGACATGGTCATAAAATTTAATTAATGATTACTGGCCAGTAAAAAGTAGCAAGAACAAGTGCGGAGGCTATCCCAATGATTCCAATTACGGCACCCACTTTTACCATGTCGCTTGTATGGATATAACCGGTGCTCATGGCAATAGCATTGGGTGGAGTTGAAATGGGCAAAAGCATAGCCATATTACATGCACAACCAATTACCAGGCTTGTTATGATAAGACTGAAACCTTCACCTGCAATTCCGGCTGTTCCCAGGCTGACTGCCAGCGGAACAAGCAGTGTTGCTGTAACGGTATTGGATAGAAAGTTGGAAAGCATCAGGGCCACAAGACCAAAGACAAGTAAAAGGGCAAGTTGAGGCAGTAGTTCCCAGCTAATACTTGAAACCAGCCACATGGCCAGCCCGGTATTTTCCATACTGATACCCAGAGAAATACCTCCTGCCACCAACCACAATACTTCCCAGGGCAAGGCACGTATGTCATCTTTATTGAGGACACTGGTAATGGTTAGTGTAACAATGGGAATGAAAGCAATCATGGCGCTGGGAATTCCATGGCTGGCCTCAGTAAACCAGAGTAACACCGTTGTGCCAAATACGAAATACAGAATTACAGCATTGGTAGATCTGTCAAATTTGCTTTTCAATTCCATCTTAAAGCGCTCAAGGGTGGGCGGGTAAAAAAATCTCATGGTCGCCCATGCCAGTAACAGCAAACCTATAGCAAGGGGAAGCATCAAAGCCACCCAGGTACCAAAGGCAATATTGATACCTTGCTGACTCAAATTGGCAATCACAATAGCATTGGGCGGTGTGCCGATGGGCGTTGCCATACCCCCAATATTTGCAGCAATAGGTATGCTGAGGGTTAACATAATCCTGAACTTATCCTTCATATCAATCTGCCGGGCAATGGGTATGGCAACGGTCATCATCATGGCTGTAGTAGCCGTATTGCTCATAAAGGCTGACAAAGCAGCTGTAA
Source organism: Bacteroidota bacterium (assembly GCA_007694165.1). Taxonomy (GTDB): domain Bacteria; phylum Bacteroidota; class Bacteroidia; order Bacteroidales; family UBA7960; genus SKVR01. The sequence continues at coordinate 2,945 of RECE01000207.1, read as the reverse complement.
CCATCATGAGTCCCATTACAATAAATACAGGCTTCTCCCCAAAGGGTTTCAACAAAACGTTGGTAAGGTTCTTATCCAGATTGTATTTCACTGAGGCAGATGCCAAAATAAATCCACCCAAAAAAAGAATGATTATCGGGCTGGCCAGGGTGCCAAAAAAATTGCTGAAAGAAACCGGCTTATACCCTACCAATTTATGACGTATATCGCTGACAATTTTTGTGTCAGCAGTAAGGGCATCGCTGCTTACCTTTACTGTTTCTCCCCATTCTACAACGTTTACCTCAATGGGAGTATAGTTTTTTGAGTCTTCTACAACATACACTCTATTGCCGTCAACAGCCTCCGAAGGAACCTCCCAAATACCGTCAATATGAGAAATAACAGGTGTTTTGGGTAATGCTGTGTCTGAATAGATAATCCCCTGCTGGCTCAACAGCGTGACTTGCATAAAAATTACGAGCATGGAAGTGGAATAAATGGGAAGCGTTTCAAACATCCAGAAAACAGCGGCCATAAGAAAAATACCGAGGGCCAGATGACCTGCAAATGACAGTCCGGGAAAGCTTACCAGCAAGGGCAGAAGGAAGCCAATGATCCCTAATGAAAGTCCGGCGATTTTTTTTGTTTGTTCTGAGCGATTTCTTTTTTTTAAGGGCATAGTTTTAATTGTATTGAAGCTTAAACCTTATGGGCAAAGTAATACCCACCCTGACCGGTTGCTCTGAAATTTTTCCGGGAGTGGCAACAGGGAATCTGTCGATGACCCTCAACACTTCTTCTTCGCAGCCATAACCCAGTGTTCTTATAAAACGGGGATTACTGATGGTACCATCTTTTTCAACAATAAAATTGACCAGCACTACACCTTCCACATGATTATCAATGGCTTCCTCAGGATATTCAATCAAACTTTCCACAAAATTTTTGAGTCCCCGGGTGTGTTGGAAAACCGGATATTGATCAACTAAATAGTGCACCATGTTTTCGTCGTTAAGGAGAGTTTTGCTGACATTGAACTCATCCCTTGAAAAACTATAAACCTGGGAGCCATTGATCAGTAAAATTTCTTTTCCCTCCCCCCTGAGTTCTCCACATAAGGAAAGGATAAGTAACAACAGTATGGGCGAAAAACGACTTATTAAAAAGAAACGCATATTCACCACAACAGAATTTTTGCTCTGCATGACTGAAGAGTTAAGTTTGTAAGATAATTGGTTGTTTTGTTAATTTTATCGTGTGCAGCAAAAATACAAATTTTATAGATTAATTCCAGTCTATTGTCGGGTTTAATTTCAAAGAAAATACTCTCTGCCCCTTAAGCTTAACGCATACTTATATTTGCTGTTCGATGCAAAACAGCGAAACCTTCAGCACATATATGCTTACACCATAAAAAAAGGCAGGAAAATCCTGCCTTAGTGATGTGTGGTTAACAAAACAACAAAGAACTGATATTACTGGGTCGACAGTATAAGTGGAGTGATTTTCAGCAGGCCTAATTAAGGACAAACCGAATAGGTAAATTGTACTGAACCCTTACCGGTTCACCCTCTTGATAACCCGGCTTCCAGTCAGGCATCGCTTTTACAACGCGAAGGCTCACTGTATCTAATTCATTGGAAACCCCTCTCAGAATTTTTACATCATTGATTTTTCCGTCTTTTTCAACTACAAACGTGACAAAAACAGTTCCCTGCACCGAATCGGTTCTTGCCTGGGTAGGATAGGTCAAATTGGACTGTAAATATTTCATGAGTTCAGATTGACCGCCAATAAATTCAGGGTCCTGATCCACATTATCGTAAATTTTTCCGGAATATTCAGGAGCTTCATACTGTTTGATTTCTTCAACATCCGACACGGTAGCTTCCGTTTCTGCAGGTTTATCCCCTATATCGCATGATTGAATCATAAAGGCAGCAACTAAAAAGGGAACCAACAGTATAGTTTTGATAAGCCAGGGTCCGGCTTTCTGGGTATGATTTTTTGTCATCATCATAAATCGTTTTTTTATCATTAATACATTAAATGGATTGGTAACAGGTATATAGTATGCACCCAAGGCGCAATCGAGCAGGGCTCTTTGGTAATCTGTAACTTTGAATTTACGAAGCACAAAACTATCTGCCTCAAACTCGTGAAGGCTTTGCAGTTCATTACGAAAAAAGTACCAGGATGGATGAAACCAGAATAGTAACCGCATGATCTCTATAAAAATCACATCCCAGGAATGCCTTAGCCGATAATGGGCCTGCTCGTGCATGATTACCTTATCAAAGTGATGAGAACCACGAATATGTTCAGGAATAAAAATCCATCGCAAAAAGGAAAAAGGACTTACATCATTACTCATGATTACCAGGGAAACTTCTCCGTTTTTCTCCACAGGATGATTTTGTATCATACGGTAAATATGGAACAAACGAACACATAAACGAACAAACAATAGCATAAATACCACAATGGGTAGCAAATGCCACCAGCTGATACTATTAACCATCATGAATAATTGATTGCCCGACTCCATAATGCCCGACTGCGCAACAACTATAAATTCCGGTAAACTACGTATTACTCCCTGCGATTCAGTTACAACCGGTATATTTAATGGAATTATTCCAACTGATGCCAGCAACAGGGATATTGCAAACGAAGTAAGTATAAATATCCTCTGGTATCGAACATGAAGTTGATTGCCTTTTAACAAAGCATATCCTGCTGAAAAAATCAACAGATATACTGAAGCGCGTATCATAAAGTTTATAAAAGGTTCCATTGAATTACCAGATGAATGATTGATAAAAGAATTTTGATTACGAACAAGTTTGCCCTTTGGAATTATTGATTATTATCCTTTTGTTTACGGATTTCCTCATCTATAATACTTTTAAGTTCTTCCAGCTCCGATACCGAAAGATCCTTTTCACGGGAAAAAAAGGATA
>RECE01000156.1 GCA_007694165.1 Bacteroidota bacterium | reverse complement strand
GGTAAATCCAAATTTAAGATTGCCTAAAGAATTACAGGAATTGCATCTGCATTTTAAAGCTGAGGGAAGGGAATATCTGGATTGGGATAGTTTTGTTGATTGTTCTCAAATTAAACCCAGAACCTATACCGAAATATCAGAAGCTATTGAAAACCGGCCAGAAATAATAATTGGGAATGTAAGCCAAGTAGATTTCGACCAAATCAAAGAGAAAATCATATCTGCACCAACAATCAAGGGAAAAACCAAAAAGAAATTTGGTTTTTATAAATAATTTTCCCGTATTCGCTCAATCAACAACTCCGCATCCTTCTTATCCATTCGTTTGGCGATATCCTGGGCAATTTTTTCGAGCTTGTCCTGGTCGAAATCATACAATTCTGATGATATGGCAAAGCATAAGGCATGTAAAAAATCGGATGGAGCGCCTTTTACCCTGGTGTAAAATTTATTCAAGGCATTGAAGGTAAAAACTTTTGAAGCCGAAAACTCCGGTATCCCTTTTAATCGCTCTGTGTATTCATCGGAATGCTTTATGGCATTATTAACTTCCCTGAGTTGATTTACTTCTTTATACCCTTTTAGGTTTTCAATGAGAATATTCTTTGTTTTGAGAAATGATTTTATGGCATCCCACCTGTGCAGCTCCTTTGTGTGCTCCACTACCAATGAAGCTCTTAACACCCTTTTCAGGTGGGTTTCCAAGAACTTATAAGCATAAATAATTTTCATTTCAGCCAGGGCAATGATTTCATCAATGAGCCAGGTTCTTTCCTGGATAACATCGCTTAGCTCTACTAATAATTCATCAGTATCATCTTGTTTTCTGGGTTTGGCAATTCTCTTTTCGAGCCCGACATAACTTTCGTTTAATTTCTTAATCTTGTCTATATGACCATCAATCAGTTTATCAACGACAGGCTCAAAGGGATTGCTCAACTGGATAACATATGTTTCAAGAGAAAACTTATTCAGCGCTCTTTCGTCATAAAAATCATAGTGATTTGTGTCTGTCATAAATGATGGTATTAGAAAAAGGACACTAAGGACTATTGAACTACCTTACAAAAACCACAAATTACTTCGGCCAAATTCGTTGAGGTCATCCATTTCGAAGTAGGGATAAATGCGGGCAACCATCTCTGGATATTTCACGGTTACAGGTAAATTTTGTTGTTTGACGGACTTCCAATACATACGGCTAAACTGATATACCTGGTCAATGAGTTCCTTTTTCACAGCTATGTCCTGCAGGGCATCTTTGTGGGTTGACTGGAAGGTGAGTTTCAGCGGCAAATGGTAGCTTTCGATTTTGGCATCATCCTGCCCCAGGTATCTTGTATTGTTGAACAGGAGATATTTATCACGACCTAAATAGATAATGGTACCGCTAATAGGGATAAGCTCCCGGAAATTGGTATCAAAAACCAGGTAGTCTTTAGTGAGGCTCTTATTGATAGTTATTATAACAATCGGCACTTCAGGATACCCCAATTGAAAAAGTACTTTTTTAATGGGCTCTATTTCACGTTTACTCATGGCCTTGTAAAAGTGAATTACCACCCTATCGAGTTTCTGTTTCTTTTTGATGAAATTCTCTATCATTATTTTAATCTGCTGAGCTAACAAAAAGGTTTCGGCTTCGGAAATACAGTTAAATTCTTCAAACTCACCATTGTTGGAAAAACAGAATGCACTGCCGATATAGCGTGTTTTAAGCTCTTCGGATTTGAAAGCCCCCACCCCTACTACCAGTTCATCTTTACTTACTGCATCGAGTTTCCAGGGAATACCCCCTGATTTTGCCAGAATAGCAGCAGCAATATTTATATAATAGTAATTTCTGAAATCCTTTTTTAAAACATGCTCTTTGTATATGGCTTGTGACGTAATGCCATGATTAAGCAGGGTTTTCTTTACCTTGTAATAAACTTCTTTTTTGGCTTTGTCAGTTTCATCCTTTTTGAAAGGGCTCAGATAAATGGCCACATAATTGTAATTTTCGGTATCAGGGCATTTATCATCCAGAAAATTGTGAATTTCATCAAAGGGAGCCATTTCATCCTTAAACGGAATACTGTTTTCCTTATCCAGGTCAAACTTAATACGGATGAACTCGTACAGGGAAGTACCGAATTTATCGTCCATAAAAGAACCATCTGGCTTTTGGTATCTTTTGTTGAAAATACTCACCAGGCGGTTGGCATAGTCTCTGTCATTTTCGTGAAAAATCATGATGAATTTCACGTCACTCTTTAGCGGCAGGCTATAAGGCCCGTGTTCCTTCAATGTATCTTTGGGTGAATAAACCAATGTTTTTTCTTCTTCCAGGCCAATTTGAAGGAAGCTGCTGGATTTGCGGGTTGACAGTGCCTTATCTGCAGGTACCGTAAAAAACTCCCCTAAACCAGTATTAATAAGTGATTGAAATTCATCATTATTAATATGGTCATTCACAAAACCATTCAGACTTTCCCAAAAACGGATGTATTTGTCTTTGAAAGGTTTATCGGCGGTACCCAAGCTTAATTGCGCTGCTAATACGTTGTTTACTATGGGGAAGACTTCTTTGAAGTTATTGCGGGCCTGCAAGGGAAGTTCCGCATAAGAGAAAAGATTGTTTTTATAAACCACCGAAGTAAAAACGCGACTATCTACATCATGTATATCGGCCAGGCTGGTATTGAGTACCCTTGTTAAACCGTTATCATAAATTACCAGTTCAAAACCTTTGCTCACCTGGGCATATTGTACTCTGAGTGAATACACATGGTAGGTTGTAAATGCAGTGTTTGTGCCCCTTTCTGTGTTAGTTGGCAGTTTAAACCAGACTTCCACATCGCTGATAAAATTGTTGCTTACGATATCAGCCCTGTTTTTAAAATACTCCCTGATAATATGAGTGAAATAATGCTTTGCAAACCGTATGCTTTTGGCAATATCCACAGATGCTGTAAAATCAGCGTTGTTATGGGCTGCAAAGTGGGTATACACATGGGGATTACGCTTGCGGTCCTGGGCAGAATAGGTTTCAGCGATTTCCAGGGGGGCATCTGACAGCTGCAGGGAAAATGCTCCATTATCTGCCTTTTTAAAAAAAGCCAACTCCACTTTTTCATTCACCGGGGTGAATGGGATAATGTTGATTTTTAAGTTCTGACCGTTCATAGGCAATCGTATTGGTTACATGTTTTCAAATATTTTTGCCAGGTACGCTTTGTCGCTGTTAATAAAAAGCACTTTGTTTTCAGCGAACTGTTCTATGGTAGTACCATCGCCTTCACCCCATTTCTTGCGCACTTCCTGAAGGGGTGTAACGGAAAGGATGAAAGCGGAAATATTGATTTGAATGTCGATGTTGTCTTTGTTGAGGTCTTGCTGTATTTTGGTTTCCAGTACTTTTGCGTCATCACGGCACCACAGTATTTTGGGATTGTTGAAATGTGTTTCGCCCAGTAAAATGCCTTTGGGGTCGAGGAAGTAAATGTATTGTTTGTTGCCATCTACCACCCAAAGTATAAAGTCGGGATAGAAAGCAGAGCTTTCCATGAAGAACCCCATTCCCTTTACCGACAGGTTACGAAGTACAAACAGCTGTTTGCCTTCAAAAATTCTGGTCTCTTTTACAAATTGTCTGAGGTGGTCCAGAAAATCTCTTTCCCCGTTGTTGAGCCTTACCGGTACCGTTTTTATTTCCTTATACTTTTTGCCATCGGCAATGGAAGCAATGGGAGAATACAGGTGTTTGTCGAAATGGATGGATGGCAGGGTTTTGTCATCCTTTTCATACATTTCTTTTATTTTGGCTTCCAGCTCCTTAACAAAATCGTGGTGTTTTTTTGGCACTTTCACAATCATAGTGTGGGAAGCCGGGAACATTTCCGAATATGCATCGTGGTTGAGCATATCGTAAGTAAGGTATTTTGACAGGAATGCCTTTTCCTTTACTGCGTAATATTTGTTGATGTAATCTTTTGCCAGACTAATTGCAATGCTTTGCATACGGCCCGATATGGCTTCATCAACCCCATATTGGTCTTTTATGCTATAAATGTTGAAACAGCTGTCTTCAATTAGTTTTTGAAAAACATCCTTGTGAATTATCAGGTTGTGATAGCATTTGAGAAGTTTGTATCGGTTGGCTTCGAGGTCAAGGGCGTTGAAGTCAATAAAAGGCATGTAGCGTTTCAAAAAGTTTTCGTTGAAAAGCATATCATTTTCAGCCACCTGGCTATTGAAGCCACCTGAGGCGATACTTACTTTGCTTCTGAGGTCAATGGTAACCCTGCGGGCTACATCAGCACTGTACTCCAGGTCAATGATTTGGTCTTTAAAGTGTATTCCTTCCTGTTTGGTGAAGGTCATGATTTTGCCATCCCACTGCTCCTTATGGTTGAGTTTGATTTCAATGGGGTAATGGGTGTAATCGGGCACTTCCTTTTCGATTTGTTCCAGGAACCTGTTCATATACGAAGCATTAAGCCCCATAATGGAAATGGTTTGCAGTGCCCTGATGTGGTAAGGGGCATTGGCTTCTTCGCGCTTCAAAGACAATTCTTTGCCCTTTAGTCTGACACCGCGGCCAAAAAGTTGTATAATCTGAGCCCCTTCGCTTTTACCCATATTCATAAGGCCCATGCTGGAAACCCGCCACGAGTTCCATCCTTCAATGAATTTTTTGGACCCGATAAGGATGTTGATGGTGGAGTTGGTTTCGGAAATAGCCTGAAAAAGTGATTTGGTAAAGCTGTCGTCCTGTATGGTTATGGCCCCGTCGGTATCGGCTTCGAGGGTTTTGGCGTATTTGGGCACATCGCCGATATTGATAACGGCAAAGTAGCGGTCGCTGGTTTTGGTTTTTATGGCAATTTCGCCATCAGCTTGTTTAATCTGAAAAGCTTCCAGCTGTCCTATGCCATTAAAAACCTTTGACAGTATGGTTTCAGCCATGGGTCTTTCCTGTTTCAGGAAAGAGAAGCGCCCTTTGAAAATATCATTGCCATCGGCATCGCACATTCCGGTATTTTCTTCCAGGATTTTGTTGATATCTTCCTGAAGCTGTTCCGGAGCAGAGAGAATATGTTTGAAAAATTTTATGATGCGCGACACATCGGAAATGCTTTCCTTGTCGCTTTGGGTAAGTGAGCCGGAGTTGGAGCTGATTACCCTGCTGCCCACAAACACCCACAGGGGTTTTTCTATGTTGTACCCCCGCAGCTCGTTGTGGTATTGTTCGAACAGTGCCAGCTGCTCGTAATATCCCAGCAGGCTTGCTGCAAGCAATAGCCTGCTTTGTTCCTGACTGTATTCTTTTCCGGCATCCAGGTTAAAGACATTGAAATCCTTGCCATAGCCATCGGTATAAAAGTGCCGGTAGGAATAGTCGAAAATGATGGATTTGCCATATTCCTGCAGCAGGTCTTTGGTGCTTTTGGAGATAATCTGCCCAAAGGTTGCCGAATACTCAAAGGTAAAGGAATGCTCTCCCCGGGTAAGGTGCTGTCGCAGGTTTTTCCAGGTGCGTTCTTCCGATTTTTGCCCCTTGTGCCCTTCATCAATAAACACCAGGTTTTTGCTTTCGGAGAAATAATCCACATCCACACTTACCCCGTCGCCTTGTTTGTCCTGGGTAAGCTTATGAATATCAAGAATGAGTACTTCCCCATCTTTTGTTTTCAGGCTTTCTTCGCTGCCCGAATACAATTTGGCGGTGATACCGCTTTGCAGGAAATCTTCGTAATGTTGCCGGCTAAGCCCTTCGTTGGGGGTAATGAGGATGATGTTTTCCCAGTCGCTGAAGTATTTGGTAATTTGCCAGTAGTTGCAATGCATGAGCAGGGTTTTGCCGCTGCCTGTGGCCATCCAGTAGGCCAGTTTTTTCAGGTCGGTTTCCGTGTAAGGTTCCATATCCTTAAAATCCTGACTTTCCTGCATATACGTGTTGAGTTCCTGCAACAAACCGGCAGGGTTCTGGCTGCTGAGGTCGAAAAAATACTCGGCAAACAACAGGGCAAACCACTGGTAGTATTTGAAGGACAGGAAAGGTTCTGCGCGGTTTTCACGCAGTTTCTTTTCATAGCCCTGAATGGCTTCGTCGTATTGCTGAATGAGACGGTCATCCAGTTCTTTGCCCGGGTTCATCATCAAGCGGGCAGCAAAGGAAGTGTAGCCCGTGGAAGTGATGCTCAGGGTTTGACCATTGTAATCGTCGCGCAGGTCTTCAAAGGCCTGGTAGCCCAATTGCCTGAGGATATAACGGAATAGTATGAGTTGTTTATCGAGTTGCATTATTACCGTTTATTACACAAGCTATGTGCATGAAGTGAATGACTTGCACAATTATTGTCGATAATTGTGCATTTAATTATGGCCATGCACAAACCTTGTGCATGGCTTGCTGGATATGCACAAAATTCCCTATATTCTGTGCGAGCTATTTTCATTGCTAAGTAGTTCATAAAGATTTTTATTGAGATAAAGGGATTCGCTTCCCAATTGTTCTTTTTTCAATAGGTCCAATTCTACCAGGCGGTTAAGGTACTTGCTGGCTGTATTGCGGGAAGCAATACCTGCATCCACCAAAAAGCTGATTTTGCAATAGGGCTGAACGAAAAGCATGTCAATCAGATCACGGCTGTAAACCTCCGGGGCGTTGGTTCTCACCAGCTCCACTGTATATTTGAGTAAATCATGTATAGCATTTACCTTACGCAAGGTTTCTATGGCAGTTTCTTTCACAGCAGTGAGCATATACATTATCCAGGCTTCCCACTGGCCATGCATTGTAACTTGCTGCAACAGCCTGTA
>RECE01000271.1 GCA_007694165.1 Bacteroidota bacterium | reverse complement strand
AATCTTTAGAATGTAGATTTCAGAATGCAGATTTTAGATTTTCATGGTCGGATTGATAGATTATAAGATATTCGGATTAAAGATTAAGAAAAAGCATTGTTAATAGATGGAGAAAACAGACAAGAGACGAAGGTTCTGAGCCTGAAAGGCTCTGACATCAAAGCCCGGGGTAGAGTAACATAGCCGTCAGGTTATGGAACGGAACCCCGGGTTTAGAGACGCTTAGTAAAACGGCGCTGCGAAATAATGGTAATTTAGTAGTAGACTGCTGACGACAGCGCAAAGGCAGAAAACAAGGTTGAGACGAGAAAATAGGCAGATTATCAACGCAATATGCTCCAACCAAAAATCACGAAGTGATTTTTTTTAAAACTGCGTCTCCGCGCCTCTGCGAGAAGAAAAAGAAAATAAAGAAAGAATGGTTAATTATTCATTTTTGGGTTAAATGATTTTCAGATAAACGATCGATTCATGAACAAAAAAATACTGGGATATAGCTGGAAAATTCTTACCATCCTTATCATGTTGTGGGTGATACTGGGTGGATTGTTGTTTGAAGTCCCCAGCCTGCTGGTAGTGGAACAAACCATCCGCAATATCTACTTCCACGTGGGGATGTGGTTTTCCATGATTTTTATTCTGTTTGCAGGGTTTATCTTCAGCCTGATGCATTTGCATAAATTCGATCCCCGCTATGACCGCATGGCCAATGCCACGGTGAAAACGGGTCTGATGTTCGGCTTTCTGGGTATCATCACCGGAATGATCTGGGCACAGTTTACCTGGGGAACCTACTGGGTGAACGACCCCAAACTCAATGGCGCCGCAGTAGGTATCCTGGTTTACCTGGCTTACGTGGTACTGCGCTCATCCATCGAAGACAGGGAGAAGCGTGGGCGCCTGGCAGCAGTGTACAAAATATTCGCTTTTGTAATCATGTTCGTGTTTATCATGATTTTGCCCCGCATGAGCGGCGCTTCGATTCATCCGGGTGTGGATGGCAACCCCGCACTGGCAACCGGCGACCTGGCCCCGGCCATGCAAAAGGTATTCTATCCCGCCATTGCCGGCTGGATGCTCTTTGCCTGGTGGGTATATACCATCGTGAACAGAACCGACAGAATAACAGAAAAAATTCATCAACTTAACGCAGAAAGAATCTAATGGAAGCACACGGAAAAATATATGTTGTAGCCCTTGTTCTGGCCATCATCTTTGTAGGAATCAGCATGTTCCTGTTCTACCTCGACAACAAACTGGGTAAAGCGGAGAAACGGCTGGAAAGGCTGGAGGAAGGTAGAGACGAGAGAGATAAAAGAGTGAAGGGTGAAAGGTGAAAGGTGAAAGGGTTGGAAGCTCGAAGCTCGAAGCTGGAAGGAGAGAGAGGAGAGAGAGAAAAGAGGAAAGTGAAAAGAGTATAGAGAAAAGAGAAAAGAGAAAAGAGATTATATAGCTTCTCAACGGAAGATGCTCCAACCAAAAATCACGAAGTGATTTTTTAAAACTGCGTCTCTGCGCCTCTGCGAGAGAAAAAGACAAGAGAGAATAGCTGGAAGATGGAAGGAGAAAGAGTAGAGGAAGGAATTGTTAATTGTTAATTGATGGAGAAAGTATTAGAGACCAGAAACCAGAGAGCAGAGACCAGAGAAAAGCTAAAAGTAAACAATGAATCTTCAACCTTATAACCAACAATCCAACAATCTAACAATCCAACAATTTTATAACCCATTAACCCAATAACCCATTAACCCAATAACCAAATAACTCAATAACTCAATAACTCAATAACTCAAGACAGATGAAAAAAACCCACATAGCAGCCCTTGTATTTATCGTTATCGCCATTGCGGCTATCATCACTACGGTGTACGATGCTGATACCTATTCCAGCTTTACCGAGGCACGGGAAAACCCCGGCCGGCAGTTTCATATCATCGGTGAGCTCAACCCCGACAAGCCCATCACCGAAACCATCGAAAACAATACCCTGATCTTCTCTTTCTATATGTTCGACAATACAGGTGAAGAGAGCCGTGTGATCCATCTGGGCCCACGTCCGCAGGACTTTGAAAAACTTGACCAGATTGTGCTGGTAGGACAATACCAGGAAGATATGTTTGTAGCTTCGCAATTGCTGCTCAAATGTCCTTCCAAATACAATGAAGATGAGTTCGGCGGAGAGGAAGTTGTGGCAGGACTGAACAACGGCGATGACGTTTAACTACCATTTCTAACCTGACAAATCAGCCTCTTTCTGTTGATTTCACCCTGCAACCCTTGAATACTATCACTTTAACAAGGAAAATTATCGCTTTCTTTCTTCGGTCAATCCATTGATATACAGGGGTTAATGTTTGTCATGCCTGCAGGTACTCTCCAAATTCTTCACAATACCCTCTGTTTTCCTTAATTTTCCTTAAAAAAATGCTTAGGTTTGTAATGCAAATCTAAATGTGAGGGCTATGAACAATCCAGTATACCATAAAGAAGATACCATATGCGCCCTGGCAACACCTGCCGGTACAGGTGCCATCGCCGTTTTGCGCGTTGCAGGCAGCCATACTTTTTCCATTCTTGGCAAAATATTTCACCCATATGGCGATACGCAGTTGGATGCTGTTGAATCGCACAAAGTAGTGCTGGGCAAACTCATGGATGGCGAAAATCCAGTGGATGAAGTACTGGTAACCAAATTCGTGGCACCCCATTCCTACACAGGCGAAGATGTGGTGGAAATTTCCTGCCACGGCTCATGGTACATCCAGCAGGAAATCCTGCGTGTACTCATGGACAACGGTTGTCGCATGGCCAGCCCGGGCGAATTTACCCTGCGTGCCTTCCTCAATGGCAAAATGGACCTTTCACAAGCCGAAGCTGTAGCCGACCTTATCGCTTCCAACTCGGCCACCTCTCATACCATCGCTTTCCGCCAGATGCGCGGACATTTCTCCAAACGCATTCAGCAACTGCGCCAGCAACTGCTCGACTTTGCCGGCCTCATTGAACTGGAGCTTGACTTCAGCGAAGAGGACGTGGAGTTTGCCAACCGCGATAGCCTCATCGACCTGCTGGATACCATGAGCACCGAACTTACCCTGCTAATCGAGTCCTTCGCTATGGGTAACGTGCTCAAAAACGGCATCCCCGTGGCCATCATCGGCAAGCCCAACGTAGGAAAATCTACCCTTCTCAATGCCATCTTCAACGAAGAAAAGGCCCTCGTGTCCGATATCCCCGGCACCACCCGCGATACCATCGAAGATGTGCTGGTCATCAATGGCGTGTCGTTCCGCTTTATCGATACCGCAGGATTGCGCGACAGCGACGATACCATCGAAAGCATGGGAATTGAGCGCACCTACGAAAAAATCAGGCAGGCATCCATCATCCTCTATATGTTTGACGCCGCCACCCCCCAGGAAGAAATCAACGAGACCATCGCCGAATTCCGCGAGAAAATCGACGACGACGAAAAACAACTCATCCTTATCGCCAACAAGATAGACCTGCTGGAAGAGATGCCCCACAACTTCAAAAGCCTCGTGGAACTGGAAACCATCTTCGTCTCTGCCAAACGCAAAGAAAACATCAACATGATCAGCGAGAGCCTGCTCCGATCCGTGAGCGTAGGGGTGGAAGAAGCCAACCAGAGCGTGGTGGCCAGCAGCCGCCATTACCAGGCCCTCATCGAAACCCTCAAATCCCTCGAAGAAGTAAACATGGGCATCGGACAAGGCATCAGCGGCGATCTGCTCTCCTCCGACCTCAAAGCTGCCCTCTATCACCTGGGCACCATCACCGGCGAAGTAACCAATGATGAGATACTGGGGAATATCTTTGGGCGGTTCTGTATTGGGAAGTAGCCTGAGGCTGAGCGTAGCGAAGTCCCGCGACCGCAGGGAAGCGGGATAGAGGCTGAGCGAAGCTCAGTCCCGCGAGCGGAGGGAAGCGGGATTGAGGCTAGGAGTTTGACCCATATATTTTTTCCTGAAAAAAAAGTAAATAAGCACCTGGAAAAGATGGGCTTTGAAAAGGAAACCCTATAAAAAACGAAACCCGCTAGTTTGAATTGCTTCAGGGACTAACGGGAATAAGATAGTACAAATATACGGCAGTTTTTTGAAAATTGCAAACGATTATCAAAAAGAATGAGGTATTCCGACTTTGAAAGCATAATGACCAGCGCCCGAATGAACCGCTATCGGCAGGCCTGCGGGGGCGATACACGCAAGGCAATGACGCTGTATCGCAAAAACCTGAAATTGACTCAGGAGCTTTTTACTGTCATCAGCTGCTTTGAGGTTGCCCTGAGAAATGCTATTGATGCTAATGTCATCCCAGTATTAGGTAACCACTGGCTAAGAGATGCAGCTTCACCAGGCGGTGTTTTTGATACCCCAAAATGCCGTTTTACAAGAGATATCATTAACGATGCCATTGGAAATCTTAATGTTTACAATCACTACAAATTAGTAGCTGAATTGGGATTTGGTTTTTGGCGATTTATGTTTGCTAAAAATCAGTTTAATGCCACAGGGCGGGTTTTACTTGGAGTGTTTCCCTCTAAACCAACATCAACCCCAGCTATACAGTACAATAACATTTACATATTCAATCAACTGGCTCAACTCAATGGTATTAGAAATCGAATGGCACACCACGAACCCATTTGTTTTTTGCCAGGCCAACCCATAAAGAACACGACGTATGCAAGACAACATTATAATTTGATTTTGCAACTGTTCCAATGGATGCAAATAGATGAAGCAGCTTTGCTTTATGGCTTAGATCACATTAATTCGGTATGCAATCAAATCGACAATATATGAATCCTGCTTTCCAGGGTTAAGACAGGTATTTTTCTCATATACTTACAAGGCAAGTTGTGGCAGCAGTTTAAGCTGTATTAATATGGGAAAAAGCTGCTGAAGTTGGCATCCCTCAAATACCCGGGCAAAAAGCATGTGGTGAGCGAAGTCGAACCATGGTTTGCCTTTTCCCGCATGGACAGCATGGCGGCCGTATTGTTGAACCAACTTAAGGAGGTGAGATGATGGGGTGGGGTAATCCATCATCCGGCTGATGTGAAAACTTTTCAAATTGGTTTCGCTTCGACTTGTTACCGGAATATATCCAGGGCCGGATAACGCATTGTACAATATTCTTTTTATTTTTTTTGACAAAAGGTAAGTTGAGGAGACATTCAGATTAATCTCTGAGTCCACTCTAAAAAGTCTATTGTCCACGAACCGGAGCAAAGCGTAGCTCGACGAAGTCAATTACACTAATTGACACAAATTTTATTGCTTGACATTCAGATAATTAAAAGAATTTTATTTTCACGAATTATCCGAAAACGAGTTTTCGGAGTGGACTCATCTCTGTTTTCTATTTTGATAGAATGGGTGTTCTGTCCGGGAAACAATAGGTTCGATACAATGGAGTAAACCACTTATATGAGCAAAATCAGCGGAGGCTTGAATGGATTGAAAAAGAGCTGAACTTTTTCATTAATTGCAGAAATGAGCAACAGTACGACACGGTTTGGCTGACTTTGAATTTAGCTTTGACCCAAAATCAGGAAAGCCGAAAACTTTAGAGTAGGTTCATGTTACAATTTGAAAAATTATGGAAAAAGAAATTACGAATTTTGAGCTTCAATATGATGGGATGTATCATATCCAATGGACTGAAGGCGATAAAGTTAATAAGTGGTATATCTATTTGAGCATACCTGAACTCCTGAGAATGCTGGAAATTGAAGGACTAACCTTTGAGGAACTAAGTAAACCAGCGTACCAATATACTCCTATAAAATTTGAAAAGGTCAAATTAAGGTACACTTTGAATGATGACCATTTTTTGGCCTATGGTTTTTTTGATGAACATTTAGGGAATACACTTAAAGAAAATTTTTCTGTTGAATTGTTTCCCGGCGACACTATAGAGAATCACAAACATGAAACCATTTTAGGATATGTTGAATTGGTAGACGATGGGTGCAGCGATGAATAGCAACCTTCGGCATCCTATGGTGTACGATAGAATCATAGATAAAGAATTAAGAGGCTGTCCCAAAGCTATCATCTGGTGGTTGAGCTTGCCGAAACCACATCTGTATGCATGTAGAGACATGCAGAGGCAGGGGCAAAAAAACATACTTAAAAGTAATGTGCAGAGAAAAAAAAAGCCAAAGAAGTTTTTACCAAATGATGGCAAAAAGGAAAATATTTGACGAATTCATCTTAAAAAACACAGGGTATGTTAAATAATATTTATATTTGATGCTTGAAAGGGAATGCTGTGGGGTTGTATCGGAAAGTTTCCAGCAAGTAACAGCCTGCTTTGGTGCAAACAGATTGGGTAAACCGGCGGTTTAAAAGCCTTCCTTGGTGGTAAATAGAAATTGGTGCCATGTGGCTTATAAATGTTTTCGGCAATAGCCAATAAAAAAGAACTACCACAATATGGGAACATAAATTTAAAACAATACAATAATGAATGAAAAACTACAAGTTATATACAGGGAAAAGTTTGAGATTTTAACTCCTAGACTTCATGAATACAACGAGAAGGTTGGATTTAAAAATAAAGCAACTAACCCTTTTCTTTTAAAAGTCCCAGATAATTATGATTCTTTTAAAAATAGGATAATGATTTTTGGACAAGAAACAAACACTTGGTGTAAGGAATGCGGGAATAAAAGTGCATTTTCAAATAATCTCGATAAATCAATTCAGCTTTATGAAAATTTCTATTTGAATGGCGGAATAAAAAAATATAGAGGGCCATTTTGGAATGAGTTCAAAAGAATTAAAAAGCAAGTTTCTAAAACAGAAAACGCAG
>RECE01000325.1 GCA_007694165.1 Bacteroidota bacterium | reverse complement strand
TTTTGATAATCTATAATGGATATTTGCGTTGTTAGAATGTTATCATAAATGCAAAAACAGTAATTTTACCCCCTGAAAACAAAAAGAATTATTTTTCTCAGGTTAAAGCATACAAAATATATGAAGCAATCCCTTGCCTTTCTGCTGACACTGTTGCTCTTTGGCCAGCTAAGCCATACTGCTCATGCACAAATTCCCGTTCAATATCATCTCACCCTTGAGGAGGTGATTCTGGTTGCCCGTGAGCAATCGCCAGATGCCCTTGCTGCACGCCACCGCTACCGGGGTAGTTACTGGCAACACAGATCTTTTCAGGCCGGATATCTGCCGGGATTGAGGCTCGATGCCACACTCCCCAATCTTTTCCGCAACATACAACCTGTTACCCTTCCCGATGGTACCGATGTATATGTTCGAAGAAGCCAGGCGTCGTCTTCAGCCGACCTCTCGCTCAACCAACGAATCGGGCTTACAGGTGGCCAGGTATTTCTGAGTACCGGTCTGGAACGAATCGATATTTTTTCAGATACCGGCGACCGAACTGCCTATTTGTCCACACCCATTAATATTGGATTTACACAACCCATTTTTTCCTATAACCCTTACAAATGGGAAAGGCAAATCGAACCCCTGCGGTTTGAAGAGGCCCGAAAAAGGTATATTGAAGACCTGGAGACCATTTCCTTAAGAGCCAACAATTTCTTTTTTGACCTGCTGCTGGCACAAATCAACATAGAAATCAATACCCTCAACCTCAATAACAACGATACGCTCTATCAGATTTCCAAAGGGCGCTATTCTCTTGGGCGCATAGCCGAAAATGAACTGCTGCAGATGGAGCTCAATGTTCTCAATTCGGAGGCACAACTGGAGCAATCGCGTATCGACTACGAAGCCGCCCTGTTTCGTTTCCGCTCCTACCTGGGACTGGAGAATGTGGATAATGTTCAGCTTGTAATTCCGGAAGAGCGGCACCAAATGTTTATCGAGGTGGAG
The DNA here is from genome assembly GCA_007694165.1 of Bacteroidota bacterium. Lineage (GTDB taxonomy): Bacteria > Bacteroidota > Bacteroidia > Bacteroidales > UBA7960 > SKVR01. The sequence goes on along the minus strand of RECE01000325.1, from coordinate 5,928 downwards.
GCCGCACTGAATCAGGCACGCCAGAATCGGTCGGATATCCTGGCTTTTGAGCGTCAAGAGATTGAAGCACAAAGTGAAGTGAGCCGCGCCAGATCCGAAAGCCGTTTCAATGCCAACCTGTTTGCCGTATATGGACTGACGCAAACAGCGGACAGGTTTTCTGATGTATACGTTGATCCACTGGATCAGCAGCAGCTGCGTGTCGGCGTGCAGATTCCGATAGTGGACTGGGGCGTAGGAAAAGGTAAGGTAAGAATGGCCGAGTCTAACCGCGAGCTGGTAAATACCAATGTGCAGCAGGCCCTTATTGACTTCGAACAAGAGATTTTTTTGAGAGTGATGGAGTTCAATATGCTGGAAAGGCAATTGCTCATAGCAGGCAAAGCGGATACCATTGCAGAGAAACGTTATGAAGTTTCCCGCCAGCGCTACCTCATCGGACGTATTGATATCCTGGAGCTCAACATCGCCCTTGAGGAAAAAGACAGATCCAAACAAAGATACCTTGCTGCCTTGCGAAATTACTGGCGTGGGTATTACGAAATGCGCAGGCTTACCCTTTACGACTTCAGGGAAGATGGGCCTATTACCCTTAACTTCAACGAGATATAAAACATGCTTGACCTTTCTGATGCTACCATTAATAAGATAATTGTCCATAAAATCGGCAACCCATCCCGTGATGAGCAACTGGAATGCTCCAAAACTGCTTTCCCCCTAAATGATATGGGCCTGGAGAAAGTATTGTCGCGGTATTTCCTCGCTCCTTTTCACAAAAAAGTTCCTGGCTTTTATAATTTTCGCCACGATACAGACCTTGACCTCAATGAAATGTATCATTATGCAGGCAAGATGTTTACGCCAGGTGAGAACTTTGAAATCCAGTCTGTAAATATTGCCAAACATCTTTTTGACAAATCTCATCATCCCAAGGTGAAGTCAGGCGAGCTCTACATTGTGCTTATCAACAACTGCATGGTGGAAGATGAACTTACCGATGCATTAGGTATTTTTAAATCGGAAAACAAGGACACCTTCCTGAAAGTCTATGCCGGTGGGAGTGATTGCAATATAGAATACCAGGATGGAATCAATATCAACAAGCTCGACAAAGGTTGTTTGATTTTTAATACTGAGAAAAGTGAAGGCTACAAGATGGTCATCGTGGATAAAACCAATGCCGAAGAGAGCCAGTTCTGGAAAGACCAGTTTCTGAAAGTAGCTCCCAGGGACGATGACTTCTACCAGACCAAAACGGCTATGAACCTTTGTAAGACCTTTTGCAATACGGTGCTGACGGAAGACAACGATGTGTCGCGCAACAAGCAACTGGAGGTGAAAGACAAGGTGGTGCAGTACTTTTCTGAAAATACAGAGTATGTGGCAGAAACCTTCGAGCAGGAGGTGCTTGAGCAGCCCGAGGTGATTGATGCATATCGCGAATACCGGCAGACCTTTGCTGAACAGAACAACATGCTTACCAAAGATACCTTCGATATCGCTGAGCCGGCGGTAAAAAAAGAGAAGAAGAACTTCAAAAGCGTCATCAAGCTGGATAAAAATTTTCATGTGTATGTACATGGCAACCCCAATATGCTTGAGAAAGGGTTTGATGATACCCGTGGAAAGTTTTTTTACAAGCTCTATTTTGACGAAGAAGAGTAGGTCTGTTCAGTCTTGATTCGTGCAGGATTTCACACATCACATTATGGGGATTAAAATTTTAGTCAGGGCATGTCTTAGAGTCATACCCTGACCTGCTACTCAAGGCAAGTGAGGGTATGACTACAGTTCATGCCCTCACTAAATGGCACAACAAAGGGTGTTGATAATTCCCGGCTTTCCCCACCCTTCCCCAAACTTTAGAGCCCTTGTCATTTCGACCGGAGGGAGAAATCTCCTAAACCTAACCGGACAGCAATGAAATGAATTGAAAAGGAGGTCATTCGGAAACGAATTCTGATTCTGTGTTGTCAATTTCAGGTAATGGACAAATATTTTTCTGTTTTTCCATCTTAAATCTTTAAATTTACGCTTTCTTTTAAAAAAATTAACCATTTTAATCCGATAGAACTTATGGAAGGAAGTACAGCACTTTTACTGGTCCTGGGTGTTTTTATCCTTTTTGTCATTTTGGGATACAACCGCCTGGTGGGTCTTCGCAATTCCGTTGACAAATCTTTTGCCAGCATTGATGCCATGGCAAAGAAACGCTATGATTTGATTCCCAATCTTGTTGCCACCGTTTCCAAATATATGGAACATGAGAGAGGTACCCTGACTGATATTACCGAAATGCGCGCCAAAGCGATGTCAGGCAATCTTTCCGACAACGATAAAGTGGATCTTGACAATAAGATTTCGCGTGCCATGGGAGGTATCATGGTTGCGGTTGAAAACTATCCCGATCTCAAGGCCAATCAGAATTTCCTGCAACTACAGGGCAGCCTCAATGAAATTGAAGAGCAGCTTAGTGCAGCACGCCGCGCCTATAACGCCGCAGTGACCGATTATAACAACGCCTGCCAGATGTTCCCATCCAATGTTTTTGCCATGATGTTCAATTTCAAAACCAGGCGCTTGTTTGAAATTACCGAGGTAGAAAGACAAAATGTGGATGTGAAGTCGTTGTTTGGGTGATGCTTCGACAAGCTCAGCAACCGTGCTTCGACAAGCTCAGCAACCGTGCTTCGACAGGCTCAGCAACCTCTAAGTTAAGTGTCAGTTTTTTACGAGGCTGGCACTTTGCAACATAAATCAGATGGTACTTATGCTATTCCGATAATTAAAACCCGACCAATCCCAAAATCTAAAATGATATGCCATGAAGAGTTTACACGAATTTGAATCGTTTTTTGAAAAGGAGATGATGCCAGACCTCCAGTTGCTGGATGACAGGAGGAAGGCAATTGTAAAACGGAGCATGATGGTTATTTTGTTTTCCATTCTGGCGTTGCTGATGCTTGTGGTTGTTTACATCAACTTTGGAAAAACGAGCGGAGATGACAGCAACCTCTTATGGTTTATCATTGCCGGGGTACTGATTGTTGTGGGAAGCATAATTGCTGGTTCCGCCTGGGCCAAAGACAAAACCTTTTACACCGATTTCAAAACGCAGGTGATTGAACGGATAGTAAAATTCGTCAGTCCCGATTTAACTTATGAGCCCAAAAATTTCATAGGGTCAGACAGCTTTCAGCGCTCAAGAATCTTTCTGAAAAACGTGGATCGATACAACGGGGATGACATGGTTCAGGGGAAGATTGACAAAACACAGGTTTGGTTTTCGGAAGTAAAAGCTGAATACAGAAACACCACCACCGACAGCAAAGGGAGAACCAAAACCTCATGGCATACCATCTTCAAAGGGATGTTTTTTATTGCCGATTTCAACAAGCATTTTCAAACCTCAACAGTGGTGCTGCCCAATCGCCTGGGCAAGGGTTTTCTGGCCAGCTTTTTCAACAAGATGAACCTGGCCCGCCGTGAAAAGCATGTGAGGCTGGAAGACCCGGACTTCAACAAGCACTTTGTGGTATATGGCGAAGATCAGGTGGAAGCGCGCTACGTGCTGAGTACTTCTTTGATACGCCGCATCACCGAGTTTAAAATAAAGCACCCCAACCCCCTTTATATCAGCTTTGTAAATTCATTCCTCTACGTGGGCATTGCCTACAAAAAAGATCTTTTCGAACCTTCCTACTTTAAAAAACTCACCCGCTTCAGCCTGGTAAAAGAATTCTTTGAGGATATCCACCTGGCCATAAGCATTGTGGAAGAGCTGAATCTTAACAACCGGATTTGGACTAAGCAGTAGAAATAATAGAGTTATTAAGTGAAAAGGGAAGAGTGAAAAGTGGAAAGAGAAAAGTGAAGAGAGAGTAGAGACGTCCTTAGGATCTTCCAGCTTCCGGAGGAACTGGAAGCATCTGGGTTATTAAGTGAAAAACGAAAAGTCTAAAGTGAAAAATTCACCGGCACTATCCCTGGAAGCGTGATATAAATCTAAAAAATCCCATCCCAAAGTTTGAGCGTGCTTAAGTTCCCCCTCAAAGGGGGCGGAGGGGGTCTTGTTATTCATCGCACCCGTCCGGTCCGGACTACAGTTCCGGTCCGGACTAAATGCCGGTATCCACTCCAATTCCAATTCCCAAGGCAGGAAATATCAACCTTCAACCTTTGCTGCCAATGCGCTGTCATCACCATTCACTCATTGCCTGTCATATGTGCTCAGCGCCACTTATGAATCTGCCGTTTACCCGGGGCGTTACCCCGGGCTTTGCTGTGCAAGGCTTGTAGCCTTTTATTGCTGTCAACAACTGGTTTTTTTGGTGTTTTGCCCTTTTATGCCTTACCTGATATTTCTGAGCCTGAAGGGCTCCAACAACAAAGCCCGGGGCGAGAGACATAGCCGTTAGGCTCTGGAACGACACCCCGGGTAATGATGTCGCTATTACAACGGGCGCTGCGAAACCAATACAATTAGCAGCACACTGTTAATGACAGCGCAATGGCAGAGACGAGATAATCACCCTTTTAGTCAGAGCATGAACTGTAGTCATACCCTGACTTGTTCTGTACTTAAGGATTTTGAGTTTGTTGTTCTGCACTTCATTCACTGTACTTTACTTTGCTAAAGCTTTTAACTTTTTATTTCTCATGCACCCAAAACGTTCATCTCATGATTTTTAGTAACTTCGTATTGACCCAATCTTGTAGATTAACCTGAGGTCTGGAAAACTACAACAACAATCAAACTATATGGCCATGAACAAAACTATTATAGTAAAAAAAGAGAAAGGGAAAATTACTATTCCTGAAGATATGGAAATAGATGATGACAAATTCTATTTAAAAAAAATTGGCAATGCATTGTATGTTTTACCTTTTCATAGTCCATGGGAGAGCCTCATAGAAAGTGTTGACGATTTTTCTGAGGATTTCCTTAATGAACGAAACCAACCCCCTGTTGATTATAGAGAAAAGCTTTAGGTATGGTCAAATATCTCCTGGATACGAACATCTGTATTTATATCATCAAGCAGAAACCCATTGAAGTTTTTGAAAAATTCAAAACTATGCAAATGGGTACCGTTGGTATATCTGCGATAACTTTTTCAGAACTTATTTATGGAGTAGAGAAAAGTAGTCATCCAGAAAAAAATCGTGATGCTTTATTGAGGTTTGTAGCGCCTCTGGAAGTTTTGGATTATAACGAGGAAGCTGCTTCTGAATATGGCAAAATCCGCACAATCCAATTTCAATTCCCAAGGCATGAAATATCAATCTCCAACCCTTGCTGCCAGTGCGCTGTCATCAGCATTCTCTCATTAAATGCCATATGTGCTCAGCGCCATTTATGATTCTGCCCGTTAACCCGGGGCGTTACCCCGGGCTTTGCTGTGCAAGGCTTGCAGCCTTTTATTGCTGTCAACAACTGGTTTTTTCGTGTTTTGCCCTCTTATTCCTTACCTGATATTTTTGAGCCTGAAAGGCTCCAACAACAAAGCCCGGGGCAAAGTAACATAGCCGTCAGGCTATGGAACGACACCCCGGGTAATGATGTCGCAATGACAAAAGGCGCTGCGAAACCAATACAATTAGCAGCACACTGTTAATGACAGCGCGATTGCAGAAACGCGATAATCAACCTTTTAGTCAGGGCATGAACTGTAGTCATACCCTGATTTGTTTTGTACTATAGGATTTTGTTATTCTGCCTGGTACGACATTTCCACTCCCAAAAATCACGGGGTGATTTTTCAAAACTGTGGCTTTGTGTCTTTGCGAGAGGAAAAAATGTCCGGAAACTTCCACTTTCACAAGTCACACTTTGACCTTTCACCTTTGACCTTTCACCAATTTTTCACTCGTCTCTAAATAAACCCACTAACCTCCCCGCCACAACAAACATACAACCTGTGCATA
>RECE01000242.1 GCA_007694165.1 Bacteroidota bacterium | reverse complement strand
ATGAATGTGGTGGGTTTGGGCCGTACAAAAGGGGCGTTTAATTTCTTTTTCAGGGTTGTGAACAGGTACGAATCCTACATTGATGAAGAAGCGATTCTCCCCTTGTTGTTTATCAGGCGAATCAATGAGGGAGGATATCGCAAAAGCCAGGATGTTATGTTTAACCATTATGAAAACCTTGCCATCAGCAATACTGCAACTGTATCGGTAGTTGAAAATGTTCAGGACCTGATTTCTTCGTTCTACTATTTGAGAACCTATGATTATACCGATGCAAAAATAGGAGACGTGTATGATGTAAGTTTTTTCCTGGACGACACGGTCTATGTTTCAAGGGTAATGTTTGATGGTCGCGAGGAAATAACCACCAGGGTTGGAACTTTCAAAACCCTTCGCTTTAAACCCCAGGTACTTACCGGTGAGATATTCAGCCAGCCCTACCCTATGACTCTGTGGATCTCTGACGACAAAAACAAGATTCCCATTCTTGCTCAATCCGGTATTATTGTGGGCAGTGTAAAGATGGAACTCACAGGTTATAAAGGATTGAGGAACCCGCTTACTTCAAAAATAAAATAAGAAGTATAAGGTTGTGTTGGCGGGCTTCCTCCCCATCATGAAAATAACGGGTTACTTTGGTCAAACATTCGTTATCCTTGCTTATCGCAGTTTACATTCCCTGACATTTTTCTCTGAAATGGTTATCCATGCAGGTATATCGTTTAAAAAAGTATGGTGATTTCAATTAAAATCATTAGGTTTGCCGTTCAATTGCAAAGAAATTTATTCATCAATACATTAATACAAATTAACATGTTAAAAGCATCCATACACACAGAAAAAGGGGTCATGAAGGTAGAGTTTTACGAAAAAGATGCCCCAAAAACCGTTCAGAATTTTGTTGATCTTATAAAAAAGGGCTTTTACGACGGACTTACTTTCCACCGTGTAATTCCTGATTTTGTAATTCAGGGGGGATGTCCCCACGGAACCGGATCAGGAGGCCCAGGCTACAATATTCCTTGCGAACTGGATGGTGACAATCAATACCATGACCGTGGCGTTCTTTCTATGGCACATGCAGGCAGAGACACGGGGGGATCCCAGTTTTTTATCTGTCATAGTCGTCAGAATACTCAGCATTTAGACCGCAAACATACTTGTTTTGGAAAGGTTTATGATGGCCTTGAAGTAATTGATGCCATCAGAATGGGCGACAAGATTGAAAAAATTGTTATTGAAGAAGAAAAAGCATAGTCGACATGCAACAAATCCGATTCCCCTTAAACGGAGACTTTATAGAACTCTACAAGTTGCTGAAAATTACTCAGATTGCTGAAAGTGGCGGAGTGGCAAAGCTTATGGTAGAGGAAGGTATGGTAAAGCTAAATGGCGAGCCCGAAAGCCGTAAAAGGGCCAAGGTAAAACCAGGTGATGTGGTGGAAACTCAAAACTATCAGATAATGGTAGAACCCTGATCCGAAAGGTTTTAATATCCTGCTAAGGTCAACATCAAAAACTTTTTCCCACCAATGACTTTTTTTATTCTACTGTACTAAAAGTACGTATTTTCACTGAAAATAATTGGAAGAGATAATTCTATCTTTGTATCCGTTCTATTCTTCGGAATTTACTGATACTTTGAAAATTATCTCTTTTTTTATTCCCATAATCCTGACAGGATATTGGTGGTCACCTTAAACCCATATAAAATTTATACTATGCAGGAAAGCGCTGTAACCCCCTTGTCGATTACACTTGTTCTCGTTTCATTGATACTGATGTTTTTTTTGATGCGATGGCTGTTTAACAAATCTGTATTGTTTAAAATCGGAATTTCAACAGCATCAGCCATTATACTTGTTTCATTTTTATCGGGTATGGTGTCAAAAATCAATCCGATTAATAATGCATGGGTGTTTCCCCTGCAGGTAGCTTTGGCTGTTTCTGCCTATTTTTATATAAGCGTTACCATAAAAAGGCCTCTGATCAACATTATTGACCTCATAAAAAGAGTAAGCTCCGGTAACCTGCAAAGCAAGATCGACTCCAGCCTAAGCGGTTTGAATGATGAAATCGGGGAAATTGCCAGGTCCATGAAACAACTCCAGCAAGGGTTGCAAGACAAAGCAAAATTTGCCAGCAGAATCGGATCCGGAGATTTTGATAATTCTTTTGAAAAGCTCAGTGAGGAAGATGAGCTGGGAGATGCTCTTCTGAACATGCAAAAAAGCCTTATAGCTGCCAAAGAACAGGATGCCTTGCGCAAACAGGAAGATACACGACACAACTGGATTACGGAAGGACAGGCGATGTTTGCCGGAATACTGAGGCAAAACGCTTCCGATGTAAATGAATTGTCGCACAAAATCATCAGCCATATGGTTGATTATATGAAGATCAACCAGGGAGGACTTTTCATCCTCAATGACGACGATGGCAATGACAGATTCCTGGAGATGACGGCCTGTTATGCTTTTGACAGGAGAAAATTTCTTGAAAAGCGCATTGACATAGGCGAAGGACTTGTAGGCACCTGTTATTTGGAAGGAGAAACAATTTATATCAGGGAAATCCCTCAGGATTACATTAGAATTACTTCAGGGCTGGGAGATGAAAACCCCACAGACCTGTTAATTGTTCCACTGAAGCTTAATGATGAAATATTTGGTGTAATGGAGATGGCCTCATTCCAGCCTTTTGAAAAACATCAGATTGAGTTTGCTGAAAAGATTGGAGAAATTATCGCGTCTTCCATTTCAGGACTCCGCATCAATAACCGTACTGCCATGCTTTTGGAGAAATCGCAGCAACAGGCTGAAGAAATGCGTGCACAGGAAGAGGAGATGCGCCAGAACATGGAGGAGCTCAATGCAACCCAGGAAGCTATGGCAGAAAAGGAGCAGGAAAATCTAAAGAAAATCACTACACTGAGCAGTGAAAATGAAAACCTTAAAGAGGCCTTAAGGCTGTCTGAGGAAAAACTGGCAGAATTGCAAAAGCAATAACCGTTAAATGTTGTTGTCAACCTGAAAAAGAAAGAGGCCGTCCCATATATTGAGACGGCCTCTTTTTCTATTTAAGGAATGCTGTGTGATTCTTACATCATACCGCCCATGCCACCCATTCCGGGGTTCATTGAGGGCATGTCAGATTTGTCTTCCTTGATGTCAGCAAGTACACACTCAGTGGTGAGCAACATGCCTGCAACAGAAGCAGCATTTTCGAGCGCAATACGTGTAACCTTGGTGGGGTCAATAACACCACTTTGGTAAAGGTTTTCATAAACTTCAGTGCGAGCATTGAAACCAAAGTCATCTTTGCCTTCTTTCACTCTCTGAACAACAATAGAACCTTCAATACCAGCATTTTCTACAATCATACGAAGTGGCTCTTCGAGAGCTCTTCTTACAATGGCAATACCGGTTGTTTCATCAGCGTTGTCACCTTCAAAATCAAGGATAGCTTCAAGGGCTCTGATGTAAGCAATACCACCACCGGGAACAATACCTTCCTCAACAGCAGCACGGGTTGCATGCAGTGCATCATCGAAGCGGTCTTTCTTCTCTTTCATCTCCATTTCACTGGCTGCACCTACGTACAATACAGCTACTCCACCGGCCAATTTGGCAAGACGCTCCTGAAGTTTTTCTTTATCATAGTCACTGGTTGTGTTTTCAATCTGAGATTTGATCTGATTAACACGCGATTTGATCATGTCTGGCTCACCTTTTCCACTAACAATAGTAGTGTTATCTTTATCAATGGTGATTTTTTCGGCACGTCCAAGATGCGACAAATCAGTCTGCTCAAGTTTATATCCTTGCTCCTCACTGATTAAAGTACCACCGGTAAGAATGGCAATGTCTTCCAGCATCGCTTTTCTGCGATCTCCAAATCCGGGAGCCTTAACAGCAGCGATTTTCAACGAACCGCGCAGTTTATTAACTACCAAAGTAGCAAGAGCTTCACCATCTACATCTTCAGAGATTATCAAAAGGGGCTTGCCCGTTTGTACAGCCTTCTCAAGGATAGGGAGAAAATCCTTCATGGTGCTGATCTTTTTATCGTGGATCAGAATGTAAGGATCTTCAAATACAGTTTCCATCTTTTCGGTATCGGTTACAAAGTAAGGAGAAATGTAACCCCGATCGAACTGCATACCTTCAACCACTTTTACTTCGGTTTCAGTACCTTTTGCTTCCTCGATGGTGATAACGCCTTCTTTTTTCACCTTACTCATTGCTTCTGCAATCAGTTTACCAATACTGCTGTCGTTATTGGCAGAAATGGTAGCTACCTGTTCAATTTTGTCATAGCTGTCACCAACTTCTTTTGACTGGGTCTTGAGGTTTTCAATAACTTTTTGTACCGCCTTATCAATACCACGCTTAAGATCCATGGGGTTGGCACCGGCAGTAACGTTTTTCAAACCACTGGTAACAATGGCCTGCGCAAGAACAGTTGCAGTAGTGGTACCATCACCGGCCACATCAGCAGTTTTGCTTGCTACTTCTTTCAGCATCTGGGCACCCATGTTTTCAATGGCGTTTTCCAGTTCAATTTCTTTGGCAACAGTTACACCGTCTTTGGTAATGATAGGTGCGCCAAATTTTTTGTCAATAATAACATTGCGACCTTTGGGTCCCAGGGTCACTTTTACTGCATTGGCAAGTTTATCAACACCTACTTTCAATGCGTTTCTTGCTTCAAGATTAAAAACTATATCTTTTGCCATAATTCAATTTTTTTTGGGTTTTGTGTAAATGAAACAAACATGAAGAATGATTCTTTTTTGAAGACCTCAATTATCAATGTCACGTTCCATCGGTTAATAATTTACTCAGCTTAATAATGAAAAAAACATCTGTTGTTAGCCTACAATAGCATAAATATCAGACTCACGCATGATAAGGTAATCTTTTCCACCAACAACGATTTCTGTACCGGCATATTTCCCGTACAATACCACGTCACCAACTTTAACAGTAATAGGTTCATCTTTGGTGCCATTACCTGCGGCCATAACCGTACCTTTCATCGGTTTCTCTTTTGCTGTATCCGGAATAATAATCCCTCCGGTTGTTTTCTCTTCAGCCGCTGCTGGCTCTACCAATACTCGGTCTGCTAAAGGCTTGATGTTTATATTTGCCATGTTTTCAATTTTAGATTGTTAAACAATAATTAATTTCTATGAATATTTTTGCAATTTTCATTTGCACATCAGCACTAGTCATTTTCTATGCCAAAGCCATACGATGCCTGATTTGAAGACAATTTTGCGCTTTTGAGAACTGACACAAAAAAAAAGTGTCAGATGTTATGACAATCTGACACTTTTATGAGAAGTATGACATTAACCGTTTAGTCGGTAATTTCTTCCTGTGGTTGTTGTTCCATGGGAGGAGTACTGAAGTCGGGAGTGGTCATTGGAACTCTGTTAATAATCTCACTCTGACGGGTTTCGATCTCCTGCCCGCGGGGAATAACAAAAGTAGAGGTAAGCGTTAAGGCCAGCAATACGATGGCCAGTGTCCATGTAGATTTTTCAAGAAAGTCAGTAGTTTTTCTTACACCCATAATCTGGTTGTTAGAAGCAAAGTTGGAAGCTAAACCGCCTCCCTTGGAGTTTTGCACCAAAACAATCAGGATCAATAAAACGCAAGTGATAAGAACCAAAACTGAAATTAAAACATATGCACCCATTATTTTTTCTTTTTAATTGTTGATTTCGTTTTTTATATCTAATATTTTTTTTGCAAAGTAACTGCTTTTTTCCGGAAATTTCAAACATAATTTTTCGTAGATGTCCAAAGCCTTTTCCTTTTTACCCTGTCCCAGGTAAATCTTTGCCAATGTTTCAGTTACCAATTGGGGGTCTTCGTTGGTACTGGAGGCTGATAAATCCTCCTGTTTATCGGGAAGATTCTTACTAACCTGTATTCGGGGTTCTTCCTTCAGAAACTTATCAATCAGATAAGTAATATCGGGTTTCTGGGCCTGTTTTTCATAATGGGTAAAACCTGCCACGGGAATCTCTGGTTTTAATTCTTCGGGCTCGTCGGCTCCCTTCTCCGGCTCTTGTTCAACTATTGGCTCCGAAGCAACTGTATCCCTTGTTGGAAGCGCTTCTTCGGGACGAGTATTTTCCTTGTCAACTTTCTTTTCTTCAATCGGAGGCAGGGACTTCTCCTGAGAATCTTCCTTCGCGGAAACTTCAAATGACTCTGAAGCGACTTCCTCTGTTTCCTTATCCTCTGCTGGCTTTTTGGTCTCCTCAGAAATGTTTTGCTTAGCGTGCTTTCTTTCTTTCCCTTCTTTTTCCTTTTTATTGTTGCGTTCGCGAATTTCTCTCAACCTTCTTTTTACCAATTCAACCAGGCCTTCCGGGGAGGATTTTTCTTTTTTTACAGGCTTTTCTTCTGTTGTATCTTCCTGCAAAGGTGTCAGGTGCCTGTTGTCCTCATCTTTGATCTCTTCTATCTCATCAACTGCAATTTCATTGTTGTCATCTTTACCATCCACAGCAGTCGCCTGGGGTTCAGCATAAGGAGCGTTTTCATCCACCGCCTCTGGAAGTCGCTGTTCTATAGGTTGATCTGTCAACACCTCCTTTATTTCCTCCTCCTTTTTCAACTCTTCAGCCACAGGCAATTCACGTGTAGTATCTTTTGCCATTTCAACATCATCAACTTGCTGTTCAGAAGCCACATCCTGCTCCGCTGCAGGTTGTTCTGCAATGCTATCTGCCGGCCTATCACGATCTGAGATATATCGCTGAAACTTTCTTCTGTCTACTGTGTAGGCAGATGCTTTATTGACCTGTTTCTCAAAAGCGAGTTTATCAATTTCCTGAAGATTCTTGGCCAAAAGTATCTGCAAACTCTGGCAATAAGGATAATCCTTTTCCAGCTTGCGAAGCACAGACAAAGTCTGATCATTCAGGCTGTAAGGATTCTTGATGATTTCCAGAAACTTTTGTTGATAAAGCATTTTACATTACATTAAGGTTTACCAGTTTACAACTGCTCTGTTAAAGATATCTTCTACCAAAGCTTCGGTGATTACATCAATGGCTTCATTTTCCACTTCTGCCAGGCTTCGGTTACTGGGGTAATCGTAATATCTTGAGAAGTTTTGTTCGAAATCATTTTCAGGTTCAAATTCATTGACAAACTTTACCCTTACCGTAATGGTAAGCCTGTTTTGTGCCGCCCTGTCATCTGCACCAATAGCCTGGGGTTGCACACTGTAGGCTGTAATACTACCTTCAAAATGCAGATCACCAAGGCCGTTTTCAAGTCTGAGATTTGTCTGACGCGAAAACTTGTCTTTCAGTGCGTCGGTAAATACCTGGCTAAGGGTAGGTTGCACCATGGGCGCATGATTGGGGAAAAAATCCACAGAAAAAGTTTTGGCTCCGGCTGGGATGGATGCTCCCGTAAAAGAATAAACCCCGCAGGCATGCATAACTGCAATGAATGCAATTACCACAATAGCAGTGAATGCTCTTTGCAACGCAGTTTTTTCCGGCTTTCGTGTTCTTATCATGTGATATTCGTTTTTTATCAGGTCTCATACCTCTGTGGAATAAGGCCGGAGAACCCATTGATCATAATATTTCTATTGTGTGAGTAAAAGCACAGTCACAAATGATTAAAAATGCAAAATTACTTCTTTTTAGTCTATTGAGTATCAAGGATAATGGTTTAACCCGCCAGTTAAATTCTTTTGGGTGTTGCCCAGACCATAACGATGCTCAACTATGAATCAGAAAACAGTCAGGAACTGATATCGTATTCCTTTATCTTCCTGTAGAGAGTTCTTTCGCTTATACCAAGTTCAGCAGCAGCCTTTTTCCTTCTCCCCTCATGTTTTTGAAGCGCTTTGATAATCATTTCACGCTCTTTTTTCTGAATACTGAGACTTTCTTCAATATAGTCAGTTGTATCTTCTTCGTAGCTGTCAATAATCTGATGGTGATCATCTGCATCGTGATGAACCGGATTTTCTTTTTCTTTGATCCGCGGAGGCGCATCCAAATCCTCATAAAGGTTTTTAATAAGTTGAGGGTTTTCTTCGTGAAAGTTTCCACTTACCTGACCATTTTGAAGTATCTCAACCACGATTTTTTTCAAATCTGTAATGTCCTTCCTCATATCAAAAAGGAGCCTGTAAAGGATATCCCTTTCACTTAGCCCACCTTCTGCTTTTTTCAGATCATTAACCAGCACAGGAAGATTGGAAGTCTGGCTTTGGGGCAGATATTTATGCACCACCTCCCTGGTAATAATCCTGCTACTCTCTATAACGGATATTTGTTCAGCAATATTTTTCAATTGCCTGATATTTCCCGGCCAGCGATAACTCATCAGGATTTCTTCTGCTTCAGGGGCCAGCTGCAAAGGAGGCATGCGGTACTTTTCTGCAAAATCGGCAGAAAATCTTTTGAAGAGCATGACGATATCCTGATTTCTGTCTCTGAGGGGTGGGACAAAAATAGGCACAGTATTTAGCCTGTAATAGAGATCCTCTCTGAACTTTCCGCTTGTAATTGCCGTCTGAAGGTTGACATTGGTAGCAGCGACTATGCGCACGTTGGTTTTTAATACCTTGGAGGATCCCACTTTCAGAAACTCTCCACTCTCCAGAACTCTTAACAGGCGCACCTGTGTAAGCAATGGCAGTTCGGCAACCTCATCAAGAAAAATTGTACCGTTGTTGACCACTTCAAAATAGCCCCTGCGTGCTTCATGCGCACCCGTAAATGACCCTTTTTCATGGCCAAACAACTCTGAATCTATCGTACCCTCCGGAATAGCACCACAATTCACTGCAATAAAGGGACCATGTTTGCGAGCGCTCAATTGGTGTATTATCTTAGGAAACGCCTCTTTCCCCACCCCGCTCTCACCCGTTATAAGCACACTAATATCGGTTGGCGCCACCTGTACGGCAACATCAATAGCTCTGTCAAGAGCCGGAGAATGGCCTATGATGCCAAATCGTTGCTTAATCGTTTGAATGTCCATCCTTCTTTCTTTCTTTGCTTTTTCTTTCGGGTCTTATAATAATGACATTATGACAGGTGCAAAGTTAGTGGTTTATTTTCAGAAAATCCCTTAAAGTTGATGAACCGTCCTTTATAAAAGGAATCTGAACTGCCAAAAAAATCTAACTTAAGGGTAGTCTTGCCCCGTTTTTTTAAATTTTTGAGAAAGTTCTCCTCCAAGATGTATAAATATTCGCAGTGTTTGTCGAAAAATGTCTAATTTTAAAAAATGGAATTTTACCTACATAATGCTTGTTTTTTAGGGTTGATTGAAAATAATAATGTGTGGAAACAAGTTTATTGAAGTAAAAGCCCATGCTTATTGCTTTCCTGATGAAAGCAATTTTCTCATGACTTGTTGTATTAGACAAGGGATTAATAATTATCAACTATCAATATATGCCCTCAGGAGATAGATTAAGAAAACTTAGGGAAGAAGCAGAGAAGACCATTCATGAGATTGGTACAGGAAATTATTTACCTGAGCAGATTGGTGTAAACCTCCAGAAGCTGCTGCACGAACTGCAGGTGCATCAGCTGGAGCTGGAGATGCAAAACGAAGAACTGACAAGGGTTCAGAATTTATTGGAAGTGGAGAAAAACAGGTATGCTGACTTATTCGACTACTCTCCCGTTGGTTATCTGTTAATGGACAAAAATGGATTTATCCATGAGGCAAATCAAACATTTTGTAAAATGATGGATTTGCCAAAATCGAAAATAATAAATAAAAACCTTCAAAGCTTTTTAAACAGCGAGTCGCAGGATGCTTTTTATTTTCATTTAATGGATTTGAATGAAGAAAAAAGCACGGTTGCCTGTACTTTGCACCTGAGTCATTCTGAAATATCGATTTGGGTAAAAATGGAAAGCAAATTGTTTAATTTTAAAGAAATAAATGAGCAAATCATTCAATCTTCTGTAAGCGACATTACAGCAACCAAAAAAAATGAAGAGCATTTATTGCGATTATCGGCAGCATTTGACCAAAGCGCCAACTCAATAGTGATTACCGACATCGATGGCAATATTGAATACGCCAATCCCCGTTTTTTTGAAACAACGGGATTTACCCCTGATGAAGTAATAGGCCAAAACCCCAGGATTGTAAAGTACGAAAAATCTGAAATCGACTACACGGAACTTTGGAATATCATTACTGCAGGCAAAACATGGAAAGGTGAATTTCTCAATAAGACCAAAAATGGCAAGCTCTACTGGGAAATCGCTACCATCACCCCTGTAAAAAATTACGAGGGCAAAATCATCAACTATCTCGCTATCAAAGAAGATATCACCACCAGGAAACTTGCAGAGCAAAAACTTCAGAAAGCCAAGGATTTTTACCTCAAATTGCTCGAAGATTTCCCTGTTATGGTATGGCAGTGCGACACAGAAGGAACCTTCAACTTTTTTAACAAAACATTTTCTGAATTTACAGGCTGCCATAAAAGAGTCCAGTCCACAAAGGATTATAACCAAATGATTTTTGAAAAGGACCAGGATGTATTTCAGGATGCTTTTGAAAAAAGCCTGAACGGCAAAAGTCCTTTTATCGTTGAATACCGAATCAAAGATCGCTATGACAACTACAGGTGGATACTCAACCATGCGAAACCATTTACTGACCTTGATGGAAATTATGGCGGTTTTATAGCCACCTGCATCGATATTCACGACAGGAAAAAAGTAGAAGAAAGACTTATTGAAAGTGAAGACAAATACAGACGCATGTTTGAAGATTCGTCACTGGGTATTTTCAAGCTGGACAGACATTTCAATTTTGTCAATGCCAATAAAGCTTTTACTGAAATGTTTGGTTATGAAAACACGGTCGATTTCCTTATTGAACTCAACAACAAACCGGCTGAATTTTTCCCGGATTTTGAAATAGAGACAGCGTTCAGAAAACAACTGGTCAAGAGCAAAGAGAACAGGTTTGTGGTAGAAAAAGAATTTTTTCGCAAAGACAAATCCAGAATCTACACCCTCATTCACCTTCGTAAGGTGTCCGAGCGCAGTCGCAACAAGCAGTTTTACATGGAAGGCTTTATTGAAGACATTACCGAACGAAAACTTTCCGAAAAGAAAATCATTTTTTCAGAACAAAAATTTAAAGCCCTCTTTGAAAAGTCATACGATGCTATACTTATTCTGGACAACCAGAAAGTAGTAGACTGTAACCGAAAGGCATCAGAGCTTTTTAATATGGAATGCATCGGGCTTACGGATTTGCATTTTCGCGATCTTTGTCCGGAATATCAGTACAACCAGAAGAAAACATCTCAATTGCTCAAGGAAAAAATTAACACGGCATTAAAAGGCGAAGCACAAACCTTTGAATGGCTTCATTTAAGGAATGGAGATACTTTTGATGCAGAAGTTAGTTTTGCACGGATTTATGTCAATAACAAGTACATGGTGCAAGCCATTGTACGCGACATTAGTGAAAAAAAACTGGCCGAAAAGCATCTAAAGCAGGCAAGAGATGATGCTGAAAAAGCAAGAATGGCCCAGTCTGAATTTCTTTCTCTCATGAGCCATGAAATAAGAACCCCCCTTAATGCCGTTGTATCACTAACAGATTTGATGCTTCATGAAAAGCAGAATCCCGACCAGCTTGAAAATCTCAGCACGGTAAAAATTTCTGCGCGCCATCTGCTGGGCCTTATTGACGATATCCTGGACTATAACAAAATAGAATCGGGCAACATACGGTTTGAAAATGAGGATTTCAACCTGCGCCACGTAATTGACCAGATAGTAAAAACCCTGACCATAAAAGCCAAAGAAAGCAACAATAAGCTTGTAACCCATGTGTCAGAGAGCGTCCCCCGGATTCTTCGTTCGGATACCCTGAGGCTGAAGCAGATTCTGATCAATATCATTTCCAATGCCATTATATTCACCCAAAACGGGAAAATAACCATTAAGGTGGACAAGCCCCAGGAAGCTAACAATAAAATCCTTTTTACTGTAAAGGATACAGGCAAAGGTATATCGCCGGATCGACTGGATGCTATCTTTGAAAAGTTTACCCAGGAGGAAACCAGCACCACACGCAAATACGGCGGCAGCGGACTGGGCCTAACCATTTGCAAAAAACTGGTGGAACTGCAGGGTGGCCAAATTTTTGCCCAAAGCGAACAAGGAAAGGGATCTGAGTTCTCATTCTTTATTCCCATGGAAACCGGAGAAAAGGCAACTGAAGTTTTAACCGATGTTGCCCAGAGCCAAAACAACTACTCCCTGGAAGGGATGAAAATTCTGATGGTTGAAGATGATACAATGAATCAGTTTGTGGGGAAAAAAGTTATCGGAAAAAAATGGAATGCATCATTGACCATTGTTTCGTCGGGTGAGGAGGCCCTGAAATTGCTTTCACAAAAGCATTTCGATCTTGTGCTGATGGACTTGCTGCTGCCCAAAATGGACGGATACGAAGTAGTGGATAAAATTCGCAACAACGAAAGCAAAGAGATCCTGAACCCTTCTATCCCTATCATTGCCTTAACCGCAGATGCCTTTGTGGAAACACGCCAAAAAGCACTTGAAACAGGTATGAACGACTTTGTTTCCAAGCCCTTTGATTATGACAACCTGTATAAAAAAATTCATGAGTATAAACCCTCATCCTGATATCAGGTTGTCTTATACCATCCGTATTATATGTTTTGCCATGTTGCGGAATTTTAATCATCCGCATGTGTGTCAACAGTTAATTTCATGGCCCGGTTCAGCCACAAAGTCCGGTGGCGACTTTTTTGTTCGCCTCCGGACTAAAAAGCGAAGCAAGGCCTTAGCCCGGACGGGAACTTTGAGTCCCGACCGGGCAGGAACTGCGATCAACAGGCGGTAACTTTTTTGCTCGCCCCGGTAATTCAATACCCGGAGCATTGAAGGTATTGTGTTAATTTATACCTTTGCACCTGCTTATTAACATAACATCATAAATTGACAACATGAGTGAAGCTGCTGATAAAAAAGAGTTCAAGAGATATACCGTTACCTCGGCACTACCCTATGCCAATGGGCCGGTTCACATTGGCCACCTGGCAGGTGTGTATGTACCCTCTGATATTTATGCAAGGTACCTGAGGGCCAGAAACCGGGATGTAATTTTTATCGGTGGCAGTGATGAACACGGAGTTCCCATTACCATAAAAGCCAGGAAAGAAAACATAACCCCTCAGGATGTTGTTGACAAATACCATCATATGATCAAGGATTCCTTTGAAAAATTTGGAATCTCTTTTGATGTATACAGCCGCACCTCAGCTCCTATCCATCATCAAACAGCCTCTGATTTCTTCAGGAAGCTTTACGAAAACGGAAAGCTTACCGAAAAGGAATCAGAACAATACTACGATGAAAACAACAAGCAGTTTCTGGCCGACCGTTACATTACCGGCACCTGTCCGCACTGCTCCTACGAAAAGGCTTATGGTGACCAGTGCGAAAACTGCGGCACCTCGCTGAGCCCTTCCGATCTTATTAATCCACAGTCGGTACTTAGTGGCAATAAACCGGTAATGAAAGCTACAAAACACTGGTATCTTCCCCTGCAGGATTATGAGCCCATGCTGCGTGAATGGATACTGGAAGGACACAAAAACGATTGGAAATCCAATGTTTACGGACAGTGTAAGTCATGGATCGACCAGGGTTTGCAGGCCCGTGCTGTAACCCGGGATCTGGATTGGGGAGTAAAGGTCCCCATAGATGAAGCCGAGGGCAAGGTGCTCTACGTTTGGTTCGATGCACCCATCGGGTACATTTCTGCAACCAGGGAATGGTCGGAAGATACCGGCAAAGATTGGGAGCCTTACTGGAAAGACAAGGATTCTAAACTGGTACATTTCATCGGGAAAGACAATATTGTTTTCCATTGCATTATTTTTCCTGCGATGCTGCATGCTGAAGGAAGCTATATTCTGCCGGAAAATGTGCCGGCCAACGAATTTCTCAACCTGGAAGGAGACAAAATCTCCACCAGCCGCAACTGGGCTGTTTGGCTCCATGAATACCTGGAAGAATTTCCCGGACAACAGGACGTGCTCAGGTATGCACTTTGTGCGGCAGCTCCCGAAACCAAAGACAACGATTTTACATGGAAAGATTTCCAGGCCCGCAACAACAGTGAGCTGCTGGCCATTTTCGGGAATTTTGTAAACCGCACCCTGGTACTTACCCACAAATACTTTGAAGGAAGCGTTCCTGCTGCCGGAGAGTTATCGCCTCTTGACCAGGAAACCCTGGATACCATGCAACGCTATCCTGAGACCATTGCCCAGAGCCTTGAAAACTATAAATTCAGAGAGGCCCTGAGCGAACTGATGAATCTGGCACGATTGGGTAACAAATATCTTACCGAGAGCGAACCCTGGAAAATATTCAAAACCGACCCCGATAAAGTCGCTACCATCCTTAACATAAGCCTTCAGATATGTTCGGCACTGGGTGTTTTGAGTGGTCCCTTCTTACCCTTTACTTCAGAAAAACTGCTTAAAATGCTTGCAATGGATAACCTTCCCTGGGATGAAGCGGCTAAACCCGATGCACTGAAACCCGGTCATGCTATCAACAAAGCAGAATTACTTTTCACCAAAATCGAAGATGAGCAAATTCAGTTTCAGGTAGATAAGCTCAACAATACCAAAAAGGAAAATAAGGAACAGGAAAACAGTGTTGCCAAGCCGCTTAAGGATAACATATCTTATGAGGATTTCATCAAAATGGACCTGCGTACTGCAACCATTACCGATGCAGAAAAGGTGGCTAAAACCAAAAAACTGCTTAAGCTCACACTTGACACTGGCATTGACACCCGAACAGTAGTGTCGGGCATAGCCGGTTTTTATGAGCCGAAAGACATTATCGGCACACAGGTGGTGCTGCTGGCCAACCTGCAACCCAAAACCATAAAAGGGATAGAATCGCATGGAATGATACTCATGGCTGAAGCCAATGACGGTACCCTCTCTTTTATAAAGCCTGACAAGCTCATCAATAATGGCTCAATAATATCATAAACGACAAATAGTGCCTGTTGGACAACGTATTTCACCAATCGGTATAAAACTTGTTTTTTAGGTGTTTTACGTGTATTTTAAAGCCAAAAATTTTTATATTTTTGCGTCATTCTTTTGGCCTCGTAGTTCAACGGATAGAATAGAAGTTTCCTAAACTTTAGATACAGGTTCGATTCCTGTCGAGGCTACAAAGTTTTTTATTAAAATGCGCACTAAATATCATAAAGCCTCCCCAACTGATTTCAGGCCATTTATTTAGGTGCCCGATGTCTTATAAGTCAATCAAATAAAAAAAATGCCATGAACAGAAAAGACGAAAGACCAAGTAAAATATCTTACGAAAGGTATTTGAACGAATTAGGTATCCCTGAAGAATTAAAAAAGTCAAATGATGGCCATATTCCGGACTATGTAAAATATGGAACCTGGCTCAGGGTCAACAATACGGATAAGTTTGAAGCAGATTATCAGGCCTGGAAAACCAAGGTAAGAGCTGAGCAAAATCTCGATTAACTATTTTTTTAGATGTAATAAAAAAGGCTGTTGTAAATAAAATACAACAGCCTTTTTTTCTTCTGAAGCGATGTGCCTATATACCGCTAAAATCAACACCACTAAACACCAGGGTGGGGCTTTGCAACGATGAATAGGGATACGGGTCATTTCCGGTTTCAACAAGCTGATTCCAGAGATTTTTAAAATTACCTGAAATATTCATTTCATTGAGTGCCTTGACAACTTTTCCGTTCTCGATCAGTTGTCCGGATATCCCAAAGGAAAAATCTC
Source organism: Bacteroidota bacterium (assembly GCA_007694165.1). GTDB lineage: Bacteria > Bacteroidota > Bacteroidia > Bacteroidales > UBA7960 > SKVR01. The sequence goes on along the minus strand of RECE01000242.1, from coordinate 12,420 downwards.
CGGTTGTGGAATTGGCATTCCCCCCGTTGAAAGCCGTAACAAAAATTGCCTTTTGCTGACTGTCAAGAATCTGCTTTTGGTTGCGGTTACCATAGCCCATGATAATATTGGATGTGGAGCCACCATTGGGAGTCATTCCCAGTTTTCTTCCGTAATAATTGTCAATTAAGTAAGTATTTAAAACTCCGTTTTCAATTAATACCCTGCGGCGGGAAGCAATGCCTTCGTTGTCGAAATGTCTTGAGGCCATACCCCCTTTGATCAGTGGGTCGTCAATGATGGTGAGTTGGCCTGATCCAATGGACTTACCCAACATGCCATCCAGGAAAGAGTTTTTCTGCTGGATATTTCTTGCCGACATGGGTTGAAACAATCTCCACAGCAAACTACCTGCAATGCGGTTGTCGAGGATCATGGTGTACCTGCCGGAAGCAATCTTTTGCTGTCCCAGTTGCTTCATGGTATCCTCAAGAGCATATTGTGCTATTTCGTCGGATTTGGGAAGTTTATTTAAAAACCGCTGGCCGGCAAAGAATGAACCGGAAGGCCTTGCACCGGCGTCCATTACACTAAGAGAAGCGCTCATACTGAAAAAGGTGCTTCCCCAGTCTCCTTCAAAACCGTTGCTGTGTACCCGCACTCCTTCGGCAGTAGTATCGCTGAAATAAGCAGCAGTAGAGAGAATCTCCATATCTGACTGTCGCAAAAGTTGTTCGGTTTCCATGGCAGTTTTCACCCTGTACTCAGGCGTAACATCACCATGGCCCGGGTCAACAAGGCCCAAATCCGTGGAGGTATCAGTGGGATAGAGAGATGGATCGGGCAAAGCCCTGTCGGGATCGGGAGAAAGATATTGTGTAGCTTCAACGGCTTCTGAAATAAAAGTTTCCAGTTGCCGCTTGTTGAGGTTGTTGGTCGAATGAGCAGAGAATTTATTTTCGCGGTATATCTGCAATGACAGACCGTTATCGGTAGACTCCCTGATGGTTTCAAGTTTTTGTTCTCTTACCTCAATATTTACTGCCCTTGAGCGTGAAATGGAAACGGCAGTCTCGGTGGCACCTTTTTTTATGGCAAAATTGCTGGCCCATTTGGCCAGCTCCATGCGTTCTTTATTATTCATGTCAGTTACATTTCTTTAGGTTAAAAAATCAGGCATTGACGCCTCCAACGGTAATCTTAGAAACTTTCACGGTGGGTTGTCCCATGGATGCAGGAACTCCCTGCCCTCCTTTTCCGCAAGTCCAGCCACCTTCCGACATTTCCATGTCGTTGGCCACCATCTCTATGTCGCTCAATACGCGTGGCCCATTTCCAATGATATTTACATCTTTGATGGGTCGGGTCATTTTTCCGTTTTCTATCAGATAACCCTGCTTAACATAGAAAGTAAAGTCTCCGGGTCCGATTCTCACCTGACCGTTGGTAAAGGATTCTGCATAGATACCGTATTTCACTGATTCTATGATTTCATCTTTTTGGTGAGGTCCGTTCAGCATATAGGTATTGCGCATTCGTGGCAGTGGCATATGTCTGAAGGACTCCCTGCGACCGTTGCCGGTAGGTTCAACTCCATAATGTTTTGAACTGATACGATCGTGAAGATAAGAAGTGAGGATGCCATTTTCAACCATGTAAGTTTCTTGTACATCATTACCCTCATCGTCCATATTAATGGCACCCCTGTTGTTGGGTGTGGTACCATCATCAACAATGGTTACAAAAGATTCTGCCACTTTTTTGCCGATTTTGTCGCTGAAAATGGATTCTCCCCTGCGGTTAAAATCTGCTTCCATTCCGTGTCCGATGGCTTCGTGGAGCAAAATACCTGAGCTGCCTGCTGCCAGCACTACCGGCATTTCACCAGCCCTGGGAGCAACGGCGTCAAACAACAACATGGTACTATCAACTGCTTCCTTAGCTATTCGATCCAGGTTGGCCGTGGAGAAAAACTTAACATCCTGACGACCTGAAGTGCCATAGCTATTCTGTTCTCTCTTTCCATTTATCTCTGCCACACAAGAGGCATTAAGCGTACTCATGGGCTGATAGTCGCAGGCAATGATTCCTTCCGAATTGGCAAACAGAATGTATGAAGTCTGGTCGGAAAAGGAGACATTGACTTTTTCAACAGCAGAGTTGAGCGAAAAGACCTTGTCATTCATGTATTGCAGGAAGGGAATCTTCTCGTTGATACTTACTTCTTCCCAGGGGGTATTGATCTTGTAATAATTGGGAAGCGTTTTTTCAGCAAGACCCATTACCTTCATGCGGGTATTGCTGCTGGCAATGTTTGCGGCTGTGCTTGCAGCAGATTTCATCGCATTTGCCGAGATATCCTCAGTATAGGAATAACCGGTTTGTTCTCCGCTGATGACCCTGATCCCCACTCCAAAACTCACGTTGGAAAAGGCCCGGTTCACCATATTATCCTCCAGAGCAACGGTATTGCTTATGCTATGCTGAAAATACAGGTCACAGTAGTCACCTCCCCGCGAAAGTCCTTCTGCAAGAACATCCATGATCATTTTTTGCGTTACCCCAAAATGATTGAGGTAATCATTTAACTGGTAGTTCAGCGGAGAAGAAGCCTGCGGGCCAGACATGCATCCACTGAGAATGGAGGGCAACAATACTGTGCCCGCTACCGCAATACTCCCTGTCTTCAGGAAGTCGCGCCGATTAAAGTTTTTATTCATATGCTGATAAATTAAAATGATTAAAGAGTTGATAGAATCTCATCCATTCACTGCTCATTTCCCTTGTAAAAAATCTTGTTTTCCTTTAATTTGTTTTCACAGAACAAAAGCAGTACAACCTGCTGTGAATTATTATTTTACATATGACGACAAAAGGTGCTCTTGTGTTACAATATAGGTGTTCTTCTGCCGGAACATTTTATTTGGGTAAAACAGGTAAGAACGGTTTCCCGCAATGCCGGATTGCCCAATAATTATGGGAACCAAATATAAAGAACCCACAGAATCAGACACCAGAAGACCCAAACTATTAACATTTTTTAAACAACTGTTGACACTTTCATGCATGGAAAATAAATCCCTGTGCTCACTGCTGCTGCAATAGAATTAATCCATAATTTTACACTCCTCTAAATAATATTTACAGCATGGGTGATTTTCAATTCTGGATGTTTCTGGCAGGTCTTGGCATATTTCTTTTTGGCATTTACATGCTCGAGGACTCTATAGAGAAATTAAGTGGAAAAGCCTTTAAACGAATCATTCGCAGGTACACCTCAAACCGGTTTCGCGCCATTGCTACCGGAGTGTTTACCACAGCCATATTACAGAGTAGCTCTGCGGTTAGCCTTATGGCACTTGCTTTTGTAAGTGCGGGTATAATTGGCATGACACAAGCCGTTGGAGTAATCATAGGTTCAAGTCTTGGAACAACACTTACTTCGTGGCTGGTGGCAAGCATCGGTTTTAAAGTAAACATTGAAGCCATTTCTCTTCCCTTTATAGGCCTTGGGGGGCTGGGTCTGATAGTTTTTGGGAAAACCACCCGTTATACCCAGATAAGCAGGCTTTTGGTTGGTTTTGGCTTTTTGTTCATGGGCTTAGACTACATGAAAGAAAGTGTAGAGCAATATTCCGCAGGTTTTGACCCTGCTGTTCTGGTAGGTTTCGGGCTGTGGGCATTTATTCTTGCTGCCCTTTTACTCACTGCTGTTATTCAATCCTCGTCGGCAACCATTGCCATCATTCTCAGCACCCTTTTCGGAGGATTGATCAGTTTCGAACAGGCCGCTGCCATGGTAATCGGTGCCAATGTAGGTACCACCGTAACAGTGATTCTGGGCTCTATCGGAGGAAACATCCTCAAAAAAAGGGTAGCCATGGCACATCTTATCTTCAAGAGCGTGACCGCCATTATCGCATGGATACTTTTACCCGTACTGGTATACCTGAGCATGACCATCTTCCACTTCGAAGATACACCGGTTTTGGCCCTGGCCATGTTTCATACCCTTTTCAATGTGGTGGGCATTCTGATTTTTGCCCCTTTTATCAATACATTCACCCGGGGCATCGAACGCATAGTCAAGGTTACACCCACCAACATTGAAAAACACATCCAGAAACTGGATTCTAAAGTGCCGGAAGGAGCGGTGGGTGCTTTCAGCATTGAGCTGGAGAGGCTCATGCGACAGGCTATACACTACAATACGGGGGTATGGAATGTGGACGCAAACCTGATCGTGTCCCTGGAGCCGGAAGATATTAAGATCATGGGAGAATCCAAAGCAGGAAGCGATGCACAATTCAACATTATCAGACAACTGTATGAAAATCTGCTGGCGTATTCGGTTAGGCTTCATAGTCTTTCCCTGCCCAAAGAGGAAGCTGACAAGCTCAACCATTACCTTTCATTCATGCGGCTGACCATGAATTCGGTCTTATCAATGCAGGAAGCCCGGGATAATGCTGGCGAACTTGAGAGCAGCAGCAATCCATTGATAAAATCCTATTTTCATAAATACAGGAAAAACCTTCTTGCGTTGTATGCCCTGCTGATCAAAGAAAGTCAATCTGACCTTTCGGTGGTGGAAATTGGTGAAGAGTTTCAGAAAATCAAGCAGCTTATAAAGGAGCATGATGAAGAGGTTACCCATGCCAGCTTTCAGGATATACGGGAAGCAAAAATTGAGCAACGTCATCTGCTGCGGATTCTTGCAGCCCAGCGCAACTATTACCAATCGTGCAGGCAAGTTGCCAATGCTTTCAGAGAGCTGCTGCTAAGCAGATCCATTGGAAGAGAATCCTGAAACGTGCGGGAATGTGTTTTTGCTATTGCAGGATAAATTTTCCGGTAAGCGGCGTCTGTCCGGGATTGCTCAGCCTGTAAAAATACACGCCTCTTTCCCATGAGGAAACATCCACTGCGGCAAGGGACTTTGCAAATGGTTTTTTCCAGAGCAACTTACCGGCAGGGTCGAAGACTTCCACCACAGCCTCAGCCCAGTTTTCGGGGTGTTGAAAGCTTATGCTGTTTCGGGCCGGATTGGGGTATATCCACACCGGTTGAGCCACCGCAACTTCATCAACCGAAGTTATCACCAGTGGAGTACCCCAGGTGGTATCTCCTTTTTTGTAGTATACCAAAAGCCTGGATGATTGATCAAACCAAGAGTCATAAGAATAGTAGGGTCCGCCAAGTCCTTCGTAGTAAGATCCATACATGTAGCGCTTATCCCAGATTACCTCATGCCAACAGTCTTCTGACTCCTGAATAAGCCACCAATAAGCTGTTACCTTAGTTTTAGCTACCTGCAGATAACCTCTTGCAGAATTTTCATAATCAAAAATGGGTTCTCCTGCCCTGATATCAAATTCGAGATTAGGCAGAATTTCCACCGTGGTTGTATCGTGCGTAAAAGTATGACTGGGGGCATCAGGATAAACCTGATGTGTTTCGCTGATTCTCCGTTCAATCAGGTAAGAAACGTGCTCTGCTTCATCCGATCTTTCGAGAAACCGATGAATGCTCCTGATATCCGTAGAATACTCCGGGCTTTGGTATGTATTTGTAATGTGCAGCTCATCTCCTGGCTGATGGTCATGCACCATATCCCATGTAAGATTCACTTCTCCCACATCGGGATTGGATAAACCTGCCAGCTCAATTTCTTTCAGCTCAAACTGGTGGTTATAACCCGGCATTTCAAAGGGAAACATAGTAAAATTAAGGACTTGCAGCATCCCGTGATTTTTGCTCAGCTTCAGTGTTAAATCATTCACCAGGTGGTCAACCGTTTCCATTTCAAGATCATATACCGAAAAAGCGATGGTTTTGACAGAATCGATAACACCTAGAAAATCCTGTTCTTCCATAGCAATAACTTCTCCCTTAATAACAAAATCCTGGTTCTGAAATACAATCCATTCCTCACCGGGCAATGCATGGGTTTTTATACGGATGGTATCATTCTGATGGTTAAAGAAAAGGTCATCTCCATTCTGAAGCATTACCATCTTTTCTCCCAGGAATGATTTATCAACAGAAAAGCACGCAACCCCCATATATTCAATGGTAGGAGAAAAATAATAAGAAGTTCCTTCGAATGTTTTCTCTTCTGAAATCACCCGGGCAAACTTTAACCCTGTTTCCACACCAAAATCATAGGTGGCGTCTCTGTGTGGCACTATTGACATGTAGTTTCCGGGAATTCTGCTGAATTGCGCAGTTAACCCAATATCGCCTGTTACGATCATCTGTGCAGGATTATCCGTTCCTTCCAAATCGCCTTCCCAGCCGGTAAATCCAAAGCCTTCCCCGGGAATAGCCTCCAACGTAATCGAATGCCCCTGGGTAACCTCCATGGGTTCCTGGTATGGAATACCATTAACCTTTACACTTCCATTACCGATTAAATCGACAGCCAGTTCAAACATTTCAGGCTCCCATTCAAAAATCTGCATGGTGATGCAATGGATGGCACCTCCCCAGTGGATAATGGAGTTGCAGTTGATTCCCACAACGGTGTGGTCAGGCATCAGTTCGCTATACATATCCAGTGCCACCTGATCGTTGGGATGGTTATATATCGGTACAATAATCTTATTGTTGAGGATAAGTGCATTGGCATAGGTTTTCCAGTTTTCAGCTTTGGGGAGCCGGGCAATATGGTAAGGATTGCCATTGGGAGCGGTAAGAGATTCGATGATGGCAACATTGCTCTCCAGGTTGCTGTAATTGGGATGCCCTGCAGTTACAGAAGATATTACGATGGTAGTATCGTTGAGCAACTTCATCTGCATATCGATATGTCCCCAGTAATCGTCGTGCTGAGGATTTACCGTAATGATTTCTGTCACCCCCATGGTTTCCTGCAGAAACTGCTGAATCTCTGCCGGCGCTACCCCGGGATTATTGGAATAAAGCCGGGTAGTGGTAAATAACCGTCCATGGCTGTCGACCATGTAGTTTCCTCCATCCAGTATCCAGTTGGCTGCATAGTGCTGGTACCCCCAATGCCCGGCAAGGCTGGCGGGCAGATTCTGATCATTGAAGCCGCTACCATTATAGTCGATAAACTGCGCAAAGGCAGGGCCTGTAGCTGTAGAAAAAGCAATGGGGCCATGATCACGTACCCACATGCGGCTGGCAGGAAGCATCAACAGGGTAATATTGTCCGTGGGAATACCGGCATTGTACAAAAGATTTTCCATCTGGCTTCTTTCACTGCTGTTGTTCACCAGCAAAACGGTATGGGCTGCCTCCTGGCATTCCATGATAAGTTCTTCGTATATGTGCCAGATATTGCTGTTGAAAGGATACCTTATAACCACTGCTTCGGCCGGATCATATTCAGGCACAGGAAAGGGGGTTAGGGATTGTGAATATGCTTCTGCCGAAAGGGTGGCACTAATGATAAGAGCGGTCAAAAGCAATAATAAGGACCTGGACAAGTTTCTGGGCATGGCGCTGAAATATAAAAAACAGTTACTTATTTGAAAAATAAAAATAAGACTTTTTTTCAAACCAACCGTTCTCTTTTAAAAAACTTTTAGCTCTTTGCATCCACCACTCACATGACGCTGAATACCAATATTTTGCAAAACAGAAAAAACAGAAAAAAATTTTTTTTCATTTGTGTTTTATGTTTAAAAATGCATTACTATTGCAGTGCATTTTCAGTTAAACCTTACATGGCTCAAAGGCAATACAGGCAAGGTTTTCAGGAAGATAAATGACATGATTTTTTACATAAAAGCTCTTTGAATCTTAAATAAACAGACATAATCCTGAAAAAGTCAGGATTATCAATCTGTTCAGTATCCGGGTAAGTGAAGCAGGAACAGAATCCGTGGATATTTCTCTTTTGAGGTGAAGCAAAATTAAACCATTGTCAATACCCCTGGAAGAGAATACCCCTGCGAAACCAACATGCGCTCACTCACAAATGGTTTTATTCAGATGTATATTTCCCGCCAAAAGCGGGAGAATGATTTATTCATCACTTAAATTACTACTTACCCAATGAAATCTAATGAGATAAGAAGGAGCACTATTGTTGCCAACGGCAAGGATATGCTTATAGGCGAAGAATCCGACGAACCTCCAGGTAGATGGCAGAAATTGGAATTAAGTGCCCTGGTAATCACAGGCACTCAATCTGAACAATTTCTGCATAAACATTTCCCCCACACCTCACTTCAGGAATGGAACAACTGGCATTGGCAGCTTCGAAACGCATTTACAAGTTTGGAAGCGTTATCCAGGGTCTTTAAAGTTAAGGAAACTGAGCATTGGTTTAAAGACCAGCAACACTTCAATCTTCCTTTGCGTATCACCCCCTATTATGCAAGTCTTCTTGATCCGCTGCAAGAACACCAGGCTCTCCAAAAGAGTGTTATCCCCACATTCCAGGAGTGTATAGTCAGCCCGGGCGAAACAGCCGACCCCCTTTCCGAAAACCACGACATGGTGGTTCCGGGCATTGTGCACCGATATCCTGACAGGGTACTGTTTCTGGCCACAAGCATCTGTGCCACTTATTGCCGGTATTGTACCCGCTCGCACCTGGTTGCTTGCGGCAAAAATCAAGAATCTCCTTATTCGTGGCAGCCTGCCCTTGACTATATAAGAGAGCATAAGCAAATTCGCGATGTGCTCATTTCCGGAGGAGATGTTTTGACCCTGGCTGATACCCAAATCGATTTTTTGCTCTCCTCCCTGAGGGACATTCCACATGTTGAAATCATCCGCATTGGCACCAAAGTCCCCATGGTTTTGCCTCAGCGAATCACAAGTGCTCTCACAGGAATATTGAAAAAATACCACCCTTTGTTTATCAGCATTCATGCTACCCACCCTGACGAATTTACACCCGAAAGCTCGAAAGCCCTTCAAATGCTGGCAGATGCGGGCATTCCACTGGGAAGTCAAACGGTATTGCTCAAAGATATCAATGACGACCCTGAAACCATGCAATCACTGATGCATCATTTGCTCAAAAACAGGGTAAGACCGTATTATCTGTATCAATGCGACCCGGTTCCCGGTTCTGCCCATTTCCGAACTCCTGTTTCCCGGGGGCTGGAAATACTGGCAAGTCTCATTGGACATACTTCAGGCTATGCGGTACCCCATTTTGTGATTGATGCCCCCGGTGGAGGAGGTAAAATCCCACTGCTTCCCGATTCCTTCGTGAAAAAAGAAAACGGGAGGATCTTTTTACGAAACTACGAGGGCAAGGTTTTTTCCTACCCCGACATTGATTGATTGCTTCAAATATTTTTAGACCTATGTTTCGTATAAGAAAAGTTACAGACGACATTTACCCCATGAACAAAGAAGCCATGGGGCAGGTTCTGGATATTCTGCGCCAGCGGTTTCCCGATATAAAGGAAGAAAAAATCCTGCTCATCCCCGAACAACTGCGTAACCCACTCAAATACCAGTTTCGAACCATATTGCTGGTTGCAGATAACTTTAACGGAAAAGTTATGGGACTTGCTCTTTTGCTGCATGCTCCTGATTTGGATTTCTGCTACCTGGATTACCTGGCCTCGCGCAGCAAACAACAAATATCAGGGGTGGGAGGTGCACTGTACGAAAGATGTCGTGAAGAAGCATCACTGCTGGGCTCATGCGGTATTTTTATGGAATGCCTGCCCGACGATCCATCCATTTGTAATGAGGAAACCCATCTGAATCAAAACGCTGCCAGGCTGAAATTCTACGAGCGATATGGCGCAAGACCCATTGCAAACACTCTTTACGAAACCCCGGTAAACCCCGGCGATACCTGCCCCCCTTATCTTGTTTTAGACCCCCTTGATGCTGCTTCGCTGCCCGCCGCAAAGAAAACACGCAGCATTGTAAATGCAATTCTGCGCCGTAAGTACAAGGATTACTGCCCCGAAGACTATATTCAGAAGGTAGCAGCATCTGTTACTGATGATCCTGTGCAATTGCGCGCTTACAAATATCTCATCCATCCCAAACAGACAGCGGTCTCCGGGAAAACCGCTGACACCGGTTTGTCTCTAAAAACCGGCGAACAAGCAAAAACAAACGGAAAGATTGCCATCACAGTCAATGACCGGCACTCCATTCATCACGTTAAGGAGGTGGGTTATGTGGAAGCGCCGGTGCGAATCTCGGCCATACTGAAAAGCATAGAAAATTCCGGATTGTTTCACACCCTGGAAGTGAAAAAGTTTCCTGAAAAGCATATTCGGGAAGTTCACAGCAACCAGCTGGTTGATTTCCTGAAACAATCAGAAACGACCTACCCTAAGGGAAACTCTGTTTATCCATACGTATTCCCTATACGCAATGCGAACCGAAAACCAAAAGACGTAAATGTTCTGCCCGGGTATTTTTGTATCGACACATTTACACCCATTCATCACAACGTATGGAAAGCAGCCACAGGTGCGGTAAATTGCGCACTGAGCTGTGCCAATCATCTTGTTGCCAACGGAGGATTGACCTACGCCCTTGTGCGACCCCCCGGCCATCATGCCGAAAGCAATGTGTTTGGAGGCTTCTGTTACCTGAATTCAGCAGCCGTGGCGGCAGGCTACCTTGCCAAATATGGCAAAGTGGCTATTCTTGATATCGATTATCACATCGGAAACGGGCAACAGGAAATTTTTTACCGCCGCAGTGATGTGCTTACACTGAGTATTCACGGAAATCCTTCAACTACCTATCCTTACTTTTGTGGCTTCAAAACCGAAAAGGGAGAAGGAGAAGGATTGGGCTTCAATCATAACTACCCTTTAAATGAGGGAATTGAAGCCAGCGAATACAGACAGACTCTTGCCAATGCACTGAAAACCATCAGCAATTACAAACCCTCGTGGCTGGTAATCTGCCTGGGACTGGATACCGCCAAGGGAGACCCCACCGGTAGTTTCTACTTTTCAACCAAAGATTTTGAGAAAAACGGCAGAATGATCGGGAGTTTGAAAATCCCGACACTTGTAGTTCAGGAAGGAGGCTATCTAACCCGCACCCTGGGCGCTAATGCCGTCAATTTCTTCAAGGGGCTGCACGAAAGTTTTTATCCTAAAAAACATAACCATTTAAAACTTCAGAACAAGTGAAACATCCATGACTAAACTTTAAACACGCACGAGGATGACTATCTGGAAAACAAAAATCCAGTCACTCGCAAAAAGTTTGTTTGGATGTTCCATATAACCACTTTAAAAAAATTATAGACAGATGAAACATAAGCAATTATTGTCCGTAGGATTCACATACGATTTAAAAGATGATTACCTGGCCATGGGATTTTCTCCCGAACAGGCTGCCGAATTCGATGTGCAGGAAACCATCGATGCAATTTACGGTACCTTACAGAGGCGAGGCTACCAGGTAGAAAAAATCGGAGGAGTCCGTTCTCTTATCAGGCGACTGGAACAAGGTTGCCGATGGGATTTGGTGCTCAACATATGTGAAGGAGTAGACGGAATTGGAAGAGAAGCACAAGTGCCTGCCATTCTGGATGTGTACAACATCCCCTATGTTTTTTCTGATGTGCTGGTGCTCGCTTTGACCCTGCACAAAGGAATGACCAAAAGCATTATCCGCGACATGGGCATACCCACTGCACCTTTTATGGTTGCCAAAAGCCTGATGGATTTGAATGATCTCAACCTGCAATATCCTTTGTTTGTGAAACCTGTTGCCGAAGGTACCGGAAAAGGAATAGGACCAGACTCCAAAGTGTTTAACTCCAGGCAATTGCGCAAAGCTGTCAGAGACAGAATAAAACAGTTTGACCAGGGTTTGCTCATTGAGGAGTTTTTGCCAGGACGGGAGTTTACGGCCGGAATCGTAGGGACAGGTAAGGATGCCAAAGTGATAGGTGTTATGGAAGTTCTCTACAGGGCACACGAATCTACCGGAATCTATTCCTATGAAAACAAAGCCAACTACGAGCATTTTATTGATTATTCCATCCCGGAAAAAGAGGTTTATGATGCCTGTAGCAAAGTTGCTCTTGCTTCATGGAATGCTTTGAATTGCCGCGATGGTGGCCGTGTTGACCTGCGCATGGACGCCATGGGAGTGCCCAATTTTATTGAGGTAAACCCTCTTGCCGGACTCAACCCTTTGCACAGCGATCTTCCCATCCTGGCGCGTAAAAAAGGAATATCATACTCCAGATTGCTTGGCATGATTATGAACTCTGCAACGGAAAGAATACTCACAAAACAACCCATACAACCCGTAAAACAACATGAACACCATCATAATATTTCATAGCCCGTTGCCTGAAGGGGCTCCTCCCGATGAAACAGATGTGCTGGAGGAGGCTGCTTTTTTTCATGATGCGCTGACCCAAATGGGCTTTAAGGTTATTACAGAACCTTTGCCCTATGATTTGAAAGATCTAATGGAACTTACGGATAAGGTGCAGCCCACTTTCGTGGT
>RECE01000101.1 GCA_007694165.1 Bacteroidota bacterium | reverse complement strand
TAATGCAACTCGTGAAGCTGGCACCTACGACAATACGGTTTTCATTGTTGCCAGCGATCATGGCGGGATTGGAACCAGCCATGGTGGAGATTCACCTGAAGAATTAACCATTTTTGTGGGATTATCAGGCCCTGGTGTCCGTGAAGGAATTCAGGTTACCGACCCCGTTTATGTTGTGGATGTAGCTGCAACCGCTGCTTTCTTCCTGGGATTGGAAACACCCAGGGCATGGTATGGAAAACCGATCTACTGCGCTATTAATGGCTTTGAATGCGAAAAACAAATCAACTAACATTTAAATATTAAATATATGAAAAGGATATTTATAACAGTGGGAGTTTTAATGGCTATAACAACCATACATTGTTTTTCTCAAAACCTGAGCAACACTCAATTGGAGCATATGCGGCTACAATCGCAACGAAAAGAGATCAACCTGCCCGACATTCTGGGATACAAAACCCTGAAAGGTGATTTCCATATGCATACGGTGTTTTCTGACGGAATTGTTTGGCCAACATTGAGGGTTGATGAAGCATGGCAGGAAGGCCTTGACGCCATTGCCATTACCGAGCATATTGAGCATCGCCCCCATCGGGAATTTGTAAAAGGAGACCATAATAGCCCATACGACATTGCCTTGCCCAGGGCCCGGCAGTTGGATATTATTCTCATCCGCTCTGGTGAAATAACACGCTCCATGCCCCCCGGACACCTGATAGCCATGTTTCTGGATGATGTGAATGCATTGGAAACACCTGATGTGAATGATGCCTTGCAGGCAGCAGCTGATCAGGGTGCTTTTATTTTCTGGTGCCATCCTGGATGGAAAGCGCAACAACCCGATACCGCCCTTTGGATGCCGGAGCACCAGGAACTTTTTGACAAAGGATTGATACACGGCATCGAGGTATTCAATGAAAAAGAGTGGTATCCCATTGCCCTTGATTGGGGGCTTGAAAAAGATCTTGCCATTCTGGGCTTTTCAGATATTCATATCGTTACTTCTCATTATTACGATCTCACAAACGGACACCGACCCATGTCCCTGATATTTGCACAGCAAAGGTCAGAAGAAGCCATAAAAGAAGCCATGTTTGAAGGCCGAACCGTTGCATGGTTCGATAATAAACTGGCCGGCAAGGAAGAATACCTGAGGGCGATTTTTGATGCATCCGTTACCTTCATAGATACAGGTATTGAAAGAAGAGACAGAAAACAGGTAAAAGTGAGGAATCATTACGCAATTCCCTTTTTTATTACCGATAGCGAAGGAAACAGTGTAGTTTTACCTCCGGAAAGGGAGATTGTTGTACCTATGAAATCCGGTACTACCTCTTTTGAAGTTACAAACTTGTTTATCAAGGGCACTGAACACCTTAAAGTGGAAATATCCCTATAATGTTTTATCTTTCAGGATAGAATCTACGATTAGGGGAGAGCATTGAATAAGTAAAATTGCCAGACTCTAAAGAAATATAACAGTAAAATAGTTGGATCCGCATCTCTTTTCTGCGAATGCGGGGTACAACAAGATTTTTAGTTCTTTTTTATTTTGTTTTTGGTCCAAGTTGTTTTTGTTTGACTTGTGCCGTGCCATGAAGATGTTGGTGCACATAATTAATTATGAAATGGTTGGTTTTGGTACGGCACAAGTTTTTTCTTCAATAAAATGCGCAATTGGTCTTCTTGAACCCAAGCAACATTCTTTTAATGCTGCAAATATTAACATGATTAAAAAACTTGAAAAAGCGGCAACATCAAGTTTAGAGTACCTTCAAATGTAAATCTGAAAATTATCGGACAAACCTTATTAAACCAAACAATGGATAACCATTACAGGGCCTACGAAGGAGATATTAATAACAGTGTGGCCCGCAAAGAATGGAGGGCTGGAATAAACGATGAAGAAACCCTGCACTTACTGAAAAGGGACGAAAAGGTTTTTTTACACCAATCGCTTTCCACCCCATGCCTGGATGTCATACAAACCTGCAAAGGGTCAAAAATCTTTAACAGGCAAGGGGCTGAATACCTCGATTTTCATGGCAACAATCTGCACCAGGCGGGTTTTGCCAATCCCTTCATTATTGAAAAGATCAAGCAACAACTGGATGTGTGCTCTTTCTCAACCAGGCGTTTTACCAACGAAACCTCAATACAGTGTGCTGAAAAACTTACATCCATGCTTCCTGAAGCCTTGACCCGTGTTTTGTTTGCTCCCGGTGGCACATCGGCCATTGAAATGGCCTTAAAACTGGCGAGGGTGGTAACCGGAAAATATAAAGTCATTTCCTACTTCGACTCTTTTCATGGTGCCTCGCTGGATGCCATCTCAGCTGGCGGAGAAAGATCTTTTAAAGAAAGGATTGGCCCTTTAATGCCTGGAAGTATTTGCATTCCCCCTCCCCTTGCTTTGGGAGGCATTTTTGAAGGACGCACGAATACCAGCATTTCCAGTGATTCTGCCAGCTCTCGTCCGGGTAAAATAATTAGCCAAAAACAATACCATATATCCACCAGAAAACCTGAAGAATTATATCTAAATGAGATGCATTATGCTGATTACCTCGAATATGTAATAGAAAAGGAGGGCGACATTGGCGCGTTTATTGCCGAACCCTTAAGAAATACCGATGTTCAGATCCCTTCCAGAAATTACTGGAAAAGAATTCGTGAAATTTGCAATAAGCATAATATCCTGCTTATTCTCGATGAAATTGCACTTGCATTTGGACGGACTGGAAAAATATTTGCTTTTGAAAATTTTGACATAGAACCTGATATTATTTGCCTGGGTAAGGCACTGGGTGGCGGAATCATCCCCTTTGCTGCAATTGTGGCTCGTGAAGAATTTAATGTTGCACCTGATATCTCTCTGGGACATTATACCCATGAAAAAAGCCCCGTGGGTGCCGCTGCATGCCTTGCTACCCTCGAATTTATCGAACAAAAACACATTGTGGATAAAGCAAAGGATGACGAAAATTTTATGTTTGAAACTTTATCAGCGCTGTGCGCAAAGCATGAGATCATAGATCATATAAGGGGCATTGGGTTGCTGTGGGGCATTGAATTAAGGAAAAATGATCAACCTGCGGTGGCCGAAGCCGAAAAAATTATGTACGATTGCCTTGCAAGAGGACTTAGCTACAAAGTTTCAAAAGGGAATGTTATTACCCTTGCTCCGGCCCTTACAGTGACGCATGAAGAACTGGAAAAAGCGGTCACGGTATTGGATAAATCAATGAACAATCAAGTGTAATTTTAATAAGAATCTGAACTGTTGGCTATGGAGACAAAAAATGAAATAATAGAAAGAAACAATGCAAAACTTCTTTTTACCCCGGGACCGCTGACAACATCCGATACGGTAAAATCTGCTGCATTAAAAGATATGGGCTCACGCGATGAGCAATTTATTATACTGGTAAAGGATATCAGGAATACCCTGCTCCAACTGGCTCATGTGTCCCAGCCAGAATACCAATGTGTACTCATGCAGGGAAGCGGTACTTTTGGTATTGAAGCAGTTATCTCTTCTGCAATACCTCGCAACGGAATGTTACTCAACATCATCAACGGAGCTTACGGACGAAGGATCAGCCAGATGAGCCATATACACAATATCCCCACACTTGATCTGCACTATCATGAAAACCAGCTTCCCATACTGGGCGAAATAGAGAAGGCACTTGTAGATATTCCGCAAATTACCCATATGGCTCTTGTGCATGGTGAAACCACAACCGGATTGATCAATCCGGTGGAAGAAATCGGATTACTGGCAAAAAAACACAACAAAACCTATATTGTGGATGCCATGAGTACATTTGGTGCCTATAAAATAGATGTAGAAAAGTTAAACATCGGCTTTCTGATCTCTTCGTCCAATAAATGCATTGAAGGGATTCCGGGCTTCAGCTTCGTAATTGCACGTGAGCAAGATCTGCAATCATGCGAAAACCAGGCACGTACGTTAAGTCTCGATTTATACAGTCAGTGGCTGGGGCTTGAAAAAAACGGTCAGTTTCGTTTCACCCCACCTGTGCAAGCCCTTATGGCTTTTCACAGTGCTTTATATGAGCTCATTGAAGAAGGTGGCACAAGAGCCAGGGGAAAAAGATATGCCCAAAACAACGAGGTTTTGGTCAATCAAATGCGCAAAGCGGGTTTCAGGTTGTACCTGGATGATGCCATTAGAGGCTACATTATAACGGCCTTTTTATATCCGGAGGATCCTGCATTCTCATTTGAAGATTTTTATCAAAAGCTCAATGATCGTGGTTTTGTGATTTATCCGGGAAAGTTAGGCCGCACCCAATGCTTTCGTTTAGGCAATATCGGCCAGCTTTTCCCTGAGGATATGAATAATCTCGTTGTTGCAATACATGAAGTCATAGCAGAAATAGGAGTCAAATTATAAAATCAACCCATTAAAAAACAAAATAAAAATGTCAAAAGCCACAAACAATAAAGAATCCAACAGTTTAAAAGCTGTCATTTTTGACTGGGCCGGAACCACCGTCGACTTTGGATGTTTTGCCCCTACAGGGGTATTTGTCGAAGTATTCAGACAAAAAGGTATTGATATCACCATAGAAGAAGCACGAGGCCCAATGGGCATGCACAAACGCGATCATATTCGGGTAATATCTGCCCTTCCCAGGATACAGGAGGAGTGGAAGAAAAGATACCATCGCCTGTGCAGCGAAGAAGATATCGAAGAAATGTTCACCAACTTTATCCCCCTGCAGCTGCAGATTATTGAAAAGTACTCGGAAACTGTGCCCGAGCTGTCCGAAGCACTGGAAGCGATGCAGCTGAAAGGATTGAAAATAGGATCTACTACCGGCTATAACAATGAAATGATGGAAATTCTTATCCGGTTGGCAGCCCGGCAGGGATACCAGCCCGATGCCGTTGTTTGTGCCACCGATGTTTCTGCAGGACGCCCAGCCCCCTGGATGGCATTTAAAAATGCAGAATTGCTGCAGGTTTATCCCATGCATCATATTGTAAAAATTGGGGATACGGTAGCAGATATCCGGGAAGGGATCAATGCCGGAATGTGGAGTGTTGGTGTTGTACAATCAAGCAACGAGATGGGGCATACAAGGGATGAGATCCTGGCAATGCCCACTGCCCTGTACAAGGAAAAATTTGATAAAGTAAAGAAAAAGTTTTTGAATGCAGGAGCCCATTATGTAATCGATACACTGGCTGAAACAGATAAGCTGATTGATACGATTAACGAAAGATTACTCAGGGGGGAAAAAGCATAGATTTTCCATGTATAAATCATATAATTCAGAACTCGGCGCTCTCTTTTTTATTGATCTTTCTGTTGAAGTAGAACAGAGAAAAGATGATCATCGCCCCACCGGCCATGCTTAGAGCATAAGAACCATCCATAAGAAAATCCATCCAGCTGAATTCACGCGCACCAAAATTCTGATAAAACAAAGTGCCCACAGTACCCAGGTACCCAAATGAATCGGCTATATAAATAAAGAAACCCGCATTGGCCGCCGAACCAAATGCTGCAATAAGCCGGTCGAACAAAAAACTATTAAAAGGCAGGTAGCCCATATACGTTCCTAAACCAAGTAATATCATCCACGCAAGAGGGCTGATCATCTCCATGCGTAAGGCAAGGGTACTCAATCCAACCATTAAAAACCCCGTGGCAATAATGATATGATTGATCATGAAAGCCTTTCGATTGTTCTTTACCAGCATAAGTGAGGCCATAATGACAAAAACCGTAACTGCAATGGGAATCTCTGACCAGGTAAAAATCATGGAGTTACCACCAATTCCTATGGAACTAAAGATCTCTGCGGCAAAATTATCTCTCAAATCCCTGAAAACCGTCAGAAACACATAGGCCAGGGTAAGGGCTATCAAACCAGGTGCAAACTGAAAGAATATTTTTTTGCGCATAGCACTGTCCATCGGCACCCTTTTGGTTCTGAGCAACTCATCTTCTGGCGAAGGGTCGGGGGTCTTATCCAGCAGCCATACCAGAAAAATCATAGGGATATAAAATATAAGCCCGGTGATCCAAGGCATCTGAAACTCACTTACGCCAAATACATCCAGAACCATACTCCCTGCACTCTTCACAAACCCGGAAGAAACAATAAAGCTCACACTCAACATGGTACCCAATACTTCGGTAGTACGTCGGCCCTCAAGATAGGAAAACACAAGACCCCAAATCATTCCAAGAGGTAATCCATTGAAAAACATAACAAATAAATTGTAGGGTGCAGGAATGATAGCGAAAAACACCAATACGATCTGGGCAATCCCGGTTAAAAATAAAATAGTAATAGCCCTGAAAGGCCGCCCCATTTCCGAGATTACGGTTATCCCAATAAATTTAGAAAGGGCATATCCACAAACCTGTGAAATGATCAATAACGACTTATAGTTCATACCCAGAAAGGATAATTCCTGAAACTCGCCCACTGTATAAGGTCTTCTCAAACCATACATACAGGCATAAACAAGAAAAGCCATAGCACCTACCCACAGGGTAAACTGCCATGGCTTTCGGTTAAGTAACCATTGGGTTAAAGGATGTATTTCAGGTTGTAGTTCGGGTTGTTCCATAGCAATTCAAATAAACTTGTTAAAGCAAAGATTGATAGTGGATCAGGATAGGGTTGTATTTCATTGATTCTCTGGCAATGGTTGTCAGCTGTAATGTTTTTGACAAGCTCATGCAAGGTATGCATGCCATCCGGAATCGCCAAGAAAAGAAGATTATGATATTATGAAATATACATTAAGTTTCTGTTACGGCAATAAGAACTCCGCTTTAGTGTAAAGTGCGGTTGCATCAAAGAAACTATATAAATGCGCACCAAATTTCCAAATTATAAACATGTCATTACAACGTATTCAATCCCTTCACTCTTTCCGAATGTGCACCAAATTACCCAAATG
>RECE01000104.1 GCA_007694165.1 Bacteroidota bacterium | reverse complement strand
CAGATGTTTCTCAACCTGAGAAACCCAAAGAAGAAATTGTTATTCCCCCAACCCCCAGAAAGAAACCTATGGAACAGAAAAAACAATCTTCGGGTCTGTCGCCAGCCATTAAATGGGTAGCTCTTACGGTTGTACCCTTATTGATTATTATTATCGTACTTGCACTCAATTACGATTATCTGTTTGGCGAAAAATCTGTTTTCCGCAATAGGGAAGCTGCTCCTGAACCTGCCAGGGTAGAAACTCCTGCTCCTGCACCGGTTGAAGAGCCAGAAGATGCTCCCGTTGTAACAGAGGAAGTAGCTCAACCGGCACCGCGTGCAGCCACTCCGACCACTCCTGAGCCCGGACGCAGGGTGTATCATATTATTGTGGGAAGTTTTGAAGAAGAACATGCTGCCATTATACTGGCTGAAGAGTTACGTGCCAAAGGCGCAACAAACGCCACGGTTTTTCCCATTAACCCACTGGGGTTTTACAGGGTTTCCTATGGCTTTTATTACAATCTCAATGAAGCAGAGCAGGAGTTGAAAAACGTGCATGAAGATGTAAATGCCAACGCCTGGATACTTCATCGATAATCTTTTTTCCCAAGGAAAACTAAGAATCCAAAGTGCCTAAGAACAAGCATCGTAAATTTGCTGAAATCAACTCGTTTCCAAATGTGATTCAGCCCGAATACCGCTTTCCTGTTCCCGATTATCATCTGAAAGGGAAATGGGGAGAGCGGTTCTTTTTTAATGATAACCCCATAATCCTTGAAATAGGCTGCGGAAAAGGCGAATATACCATTGGTCTTGCCAAAGCTTTTCCTAATTATAACTTTCTGGGAATCGACATCAAAGGAAACCGTTTATGGACCGGTGCAAAAGATGCAATGGAAAATGCACTCACAAATGTGGGGTTTTTGCGCGTTCAGGCCGAACATCTTTATGGCTTTTTCGATCAGAATGAAATCTCAGGAATATGGATCACATTCCCCGATCCGCAGCTCAACAAACCCAGGGAAAGAAAAAGACTTACTTCTCCGCGCTTCCTTGATTTGTACAAAGGGTTTCTCAGAGAAGACGCCCCCATTTACCTGAAAACCGATAACCAGACGTTCTACGAATTTACCCTTGACTTAATAAAAGACCAGGGGCACCGGCTTAAAACTGCCACATCTGATCTTTATGGTGATCCGCAGGGAGTTGATCCTCAGGTGCTCAATATTAAAACTTATTACGAAAGCATATTTCTGCATAAAGGTGAGAAAATCTGTTTTCTGGAGTTTAGTCTGAAGAATAATTGATTCTGAAACCAGCATAGATAATTCCAATATCTGTAATGATGCATGATTCCTTTTTTTTAAAAGTTTACCAGGTCGTGAAAGAGATCCCTTATGGCAAAGTAACTTCATACGGTGCCATTGCCCGCTACCTCGGAACGGCAGGATCGGCCCGAATGGTGGGCTGGGCCATGAATCATTCTCACACTTTTGACAGCAGCATACCTGCACACAGGGTGGTAAACCGAAACGGTATGCTTACAGGGAAACATCATTTCGGAGGACCTGATATAATGCAGCAATTACTCGAAAGCGAAGGTATTATGGTGGTTAATGATAAAATTCAGAACTTCTCTAAGCATTTCTGGGATCCTGCCCTTGAGTTAACGCATTGATCATATTATAATACTGTTGTTTATTTTGTCACAACTTATTATTTTGCCACATCTTAAATAATTCTTATTTTTACATAAACTAAATCTAAATAAGAATTATGTCGTTAAGTGTTGATAATGTGTTACATGCGCTTAGCAAGGTTATCGAACCCGACTTAAAAAAAGACCTGGTTAGCCTCGGCATGATCAGGGATCTTGAAGTGGAAGGGAAAAAAGTTACCTTTAAAATCGTACTTACCACACCTGCCTGTCCTTTTAAGGAAAGCATGCGCAAGGCATGCATCAGAAGCATTCATGAAAATGTAGATAAGGAGGCAGAAACAGATATAACATTTGAATCCAAAGTAACAACCAAACGTGCTGAAAATGAGCCTTTACTTGCCGGTGTCAAAAACATTATTGCCATTGCCAGCGGTAAGGGAGGAGTAGGAAAATCAACCGTTGCTGCTAACCTGGCTGTGTCACTCGCACGAGCCGGTGCAAGGGTGGGGTTACTGGATGCCGATATTTACGGACCCAGTGTACCTGTTATGTTTGACGCTTTGGATAAAGAGCTTGAAGCCGTTGAAGTGAATGGAAAAACCAAAGTTCTGCCACTTGAAAGGTATGGAATTTTTGTTATGTCAATCGGCTTTTTTGTAGATGCTTCCAAAGCCCTCATCTGGCGTGGCCCGATGGCATCTGCTGCCCTGAAACAACTTTTCACTGACGTGGAATGGGGCGAACTGGATTACCTGCTTATTGATCTTCCGCCTGGTACCGGTGATATTCACCTGTCGGTGGTGCAAACCCTTAAACTTGCAGGTGCCGTAATAGTAAGCACACCCCAGAAAGTGGCACTTGCTGATGCACGAAAAGCAGTTTCCATGTTTGAAAACAATAACATAAAAGTAAAAGTGCTGGGCATGATTGAAAATATGTCGTGGTTTTCTCCCGCCGAATTACCGGAGAATAAATATTTTATTTTTGGAAAAGACGGCTGCAAGAATCTTGCCCAGGAAATGAATGTTCCCTTTCTGGGACAGATTCCGCTTGTGCAGAGTGTTTGCGAATCGGGTGATTCAGGAAAACCTGCAGTACTTAATGAAGATAATCCTGCAGGACTTTATTTTGAAGAAGCTGCAAAAATGCTGGCACGAGAAGTTTCAGTTGAAAATGCAATGGCAATGCAAACTTAAAAATCATAAAATTATATTCACCCTTTAATTATTTTTATAATATGTCTAATTCACAAAATGCAGAATTAATAAGAAAAGTTGAAAATGTAATTGACCAGATTCGTCCTTATCTGCAGGCTGATGGCGGCAATATTCGGTTCGTGGAAATTACTGAAGATTACGTAGTTAATGTTGAGCTTCTGGGGGCTTGTGGTTCATGTCCCATGAGTACAATGACACTGAAATCGGGAGTTGAACAGGCCATGAAAAAAGCCATCCCCGAAATAAAATCCGTTGAAGCTATCAATGTAAACACACATTAAATCTCTTAGAAGTATTTTTCAACAGGCTCAACGTCCTTATAACCGGGCGTTGAGCTTTTTTGTTTTCTTTTTTATACTGGTGAAAACCGGGGAATTTATCTCTGGCGCAGTGGTAAAGTTGCGGGAGTCTGCTTATATTGCCCTTCTCTTTCTACCACCCTGATCTCATCAATAAACCATCCTCTGAAACCATTGTGTTTCTCATCACGTGTGTCAAAAACAAATTTTAATTGTACAGAAGATCCTGTGAAATCACTGATGTCAAATTCTTCGTATCTCCAAACAGGCGCCTGGTAGAAACCTCCTGTGGTGTATGGCATGGCTTCCCTGTCGTTAAGAATCGGAATAATATAAGGATTCAGCATCCCCACAAGCACAGGACTATTTGAATCCTCCCGGATAACATATAATTTCATATGATCGAAACCATGACCATCAGGGTTCATACTTTCAATTTCAAACCATGACCAGAAAATCACACTTGCACTTTGGGTTGCTGAGAGATTGATCAGAGGAGATATCATTTCGCCATGGTTGGCTTGTTTGCTTGTGCCACCAGTTAGTCCAAAATCATACGGACTTTGTTCACCCATATAGTTCCCGGTCGATGGCTGCCCGTACCATGCCATCCTGGTTCCTCTGAAAGCATCCGGTATTTTTCCATAGGAATTATCATTTGGTGCGAGTTTTACAAACTTCGGGTATGCTTTATTGTAAATTGCGTTATTTTGCTGAATCCTCCAGAATCCTGTTTTTTGCCAGACATGCTGGTCGTTTTCAAAACCTTCATAAAAAAGAACTTGGGGTTGAGTTTCTTGTGCTAATTCAAGTTGAAGAACCAGCATTTCGTTGTTGAGTATTTGCTGGCTGGTTATCCTTTTGGTTTCAAAACCATGGGCTGCACAGCGAATTCTGAATTCGTTGGTTTTATCAAGTGGGATGGCCGCTATATAAAAATGACCATCTTCGTTGGTGACTGCAGATGCAAAATAACCGTTTGTGAGCGATACGTCCTGCGCGCTTACTGCCACATTGGCATTGGGAACAGGGTTGCCGTTGTTGTCTCTTACTATACCTGAGATTCCTCCTGTATTTAGGGAAAGATTGGTTTTTACAGGTAACATGGCAACAAAAGCGGAGTTCTCGTCTACCTCAATGTTTCCGGCTTCCATCTTTTCATATCCATCCAGTGTAATATTTAAAGTGTAAACTCCTGTTGTTACATTTTCAAACCGGAATCTTCCATCTTCATCAACATTGATATCACCAGTAGTAGTTGCAGAACCACCAGGAGCCGGTCTCAGTGATAAAGTCGCTCCGTTAAGTTTTTCAAAACTAATTCCGTCCAGTGCTATGCCTTCAATGGTTGATCTTTCGGGAAAGAAAGCGAAACGATCACATGATTGAAAAAGTGAAAAAGAAAAAACCAACAAAAGAATAGCCCGTTGCAGGGGGAAAGGTTTTCTTACTAAGCCGGTTTTTATTAAAGAGGTCATTTTGATTACGCATCTTTTATCTCTGGATTCTATCCCAGGTATTTGGCCACAATAGGCATTTTCCGACCCATACCGAAGGCTTTGGGTGATACCCTGAGAATAGGTGGCGTCTGATACCTTTTATATTCGCAGGTGTTTACAAGCTTCAGAATCCGGTCAATCAGTTTTTTGTCAAATCCCATCTGTACCAGTTCATCGGGGCCCTTTCGTTTTTCAATGTATTGAAAAAGAACTTCATCAAGGATGTCATATTCAGGCAGTGAGTCTGAATCTTTCTGATCGGCTCGCAACTCGGCACTAGGGGGCTTAATGATCGAATTTACCGGGATAATTTCATCCTTACGGTTGATGTAACGGGCCAACCCGAAAACGTCAGTTTTGTAAACATCCCCCAGAACTGACAAGCCCCCGCACATGTCCCCGTAAAGGGTACCATAACCAACAGCTGCCTCACTTTTGTTCGAAGTGTTTAACAACACATAACCGAATTTGTTGGAAAGGGCCATAAGATAAACAGCCCGGGTTCGTGCCTGTATATTTTCTTCGGCCACGTCAAAAGGAAGTTCTTTGAACCAGGGTTTAAGGTTTTCTTCAAACCGGGCAGTGATGTCCGTTATGGGAATGGTATGGTAAGGACAACCCAGTGTTTTTGCCAGATCTTCAGCATCTTTTAAGGAGTGGTCGGAGCTGAACTGACCGGGTAGCAAAACACCTAAAACGTTTTCAACGCCCAGGGCATCAGCAGCAATTACCATGGTTACTGCTGAGTCAATACCGCCACTCAATCCGAGTATTGCCTTGCTGAATCCCAGTTTGCCGAAATAATCCTTTATACCACTCACCAGAGCTTTGTAAATATTTTCAATCTTTTTATCATAATCGGCTTCAGGAGAAGGTTTGATTCCGGTTTTACGGCCCATCTCATCGGTTTCAATAACTAGCATGCTTTCAGTAAATGATTCCATTTCATGCGTTATACCTCCATGGGCATTTATGGCCATGGAACCTCCGTCGAAAATAAGTTCAGTCTGTGCACCTACCTGATTCACATAAAACAGGGGCATCCTGTAGCGTGATGCGTTCCGGCTCAGCATATTTTTTCGCTCTCCGCCATGATCCCAGGCAAAGGGAGATGCTGCAATGTTTAACATAAAATCGGCACCTTTTTCAGCCAGTCGATCCATGGGATTCTGGGTGTAAAGGGGGTTGTCATAAAGATTCCAAAGGTCTTCGCAGATGGTAAGTGCAATTCGTTTTCCCCTGTAAGAAACTATATCAAATTCAGTGGCAGGTTCAAAATACCGGTATTCGTCAAAAATATCGTAATTGGGAAGAAGCCCCTTCCGGTAAATCTGCTTTACTTCTCCTTCTTCAATGAAAAATGCTGCATTATAAAGGGGTTTGCCCTTGGGGTTTGCATTTCTATGCGGTGCACCCACAATGGCAGCGATGCCCTGGCAGTGTAAAGCAATTTCATCTATGGCACGGTAACATTTGTCAATATAATCTTTAAACTCCAGAAAATCTCCGGAAGGATATCCGCATACCGAAAGCTCGGCAAAAACCACCAGGTTGGCCTGCCGCGATTTGGCTTCATGAATACCCCTGATGATCTTTGCGGTGTTGTATTCAAAGTTGCCAATGTGGTAATTATATTGTGCCAGTGCAATACGCATATTATAGTTTTAGGGATTTCTTTATACTCAGCCCCAGTATAAAAAGATAAATAATAAAAAGCGGAAACAGGGCAAAAAGTGCTCCTGTAAAACCGCTTATCGTGTAGGCTGATGCCCATATGATAACTGCAAGGATAATAAAAACAAAGTTGACAAAAACTTTGGTTCTTTTCACCTTTGCGCTGAGTCCGGGGAATTTTTGACCGCAAAAATCACAAACAACTTCATCAGGCGTTCGAAATGTAAGTTCGCTGAGATTTATGAGTTCGTTTCCGCAATTCAAACAGTCAATGTACTTTGCAAAGGGGTTCATAACCCTGGAAGATTCGTTCATTAAAACAATATCCCGAGTGTTACTTCAAGATAATTGGCTCTTGCATTCTTTTTTCTGTTCGACAAGCTGTCATTTCCCTTTAGAATATTAGTGAAGCCATTGTTGAAGGTAATACCTCCAACCAGTGAAGTGTTGCCTCCCATCGAATATTCGGTTCCCGCACCAAGTATCATGGAAACCCTCATCAATGGAACTTCATCATTGATGTTAATATCATTGCGTGATATACTGGAACCGTCAGCTGCATAGAACATGTCATCGGCAGTGGCTTTTAAATTAACTGAACCTCCGAATCCAAATTTTGCATAGTAGGTA
>RECE01000200.1 GCA_007694165.1 Bacteroidota bacterium | reverse complement strand
AATGCTCGCCTTTGGGGTGGTTGGGCCGGTAATGCACACAGGTAAAACACATCCTTTGCAGGCTGATAATGCCCGCTTTTTGCAAATGATGGATGATGCTGATCAGGTTGAGGAGAAAGTTTTCCTTTTCTTGAAGATTCAGCTTTTCAAGGGGGGTGAAAAGTTCATGTGTAAATAAGGATGTCTTTTGAGCTATTTCCCGGCCTTTGGGGGTAAGGTGAATGAAGTAGCTTCGTGTATCTTCCTGATGGTATTCTTTGGAAATCAATTCTTTTTGGGTAAGGGTTTTTATGGTGTCACTTATGGTTGCCTTGGTGATGTTAAATTCCCGGGCCAGATAGGTTACGGTTCTTTTTTCTTCGCTGTGGTTCAATAAAAATATCAAAACCTGTATCTGGATGGGGGTCAGTGAAAAATCCTTGCTTTCATTCCATAGCAATATCCTGAATGCCTGTGAAATTCTTTCCAGGGCTGCCACAATCCTGCTTTCGGTATTGCTGTTCTGGATGTCGAGGTTGAAAGGGGAGTTTTCCATTGTAAAACATGTGAATTAAGAAAATAAAAACCGCCCCACAAAGATAGGATACCTAACCATGTGGGGCAATTTTTTTTTTTATCCTTTTACATCGGCCATGGAAGCACCGAAGTTAAGGTGCAATACATTGCCATTTGGGGTCAGAAGAGCCGGAACTGATTTTATGCCCAGCTTTTCTGCTTCAGGAATTCTTGATTTGTTTTCACCCAAATGTACGATGTCAACTTTGGATGCACCTATCAGGTCTACAATATCCTGCTCAGCACTTACGCACACAGGACAACCGGCATGATAAAAAACAGATTTACTCATAACAGAAGTTTTTAGGTTCTACATAATTGAATTTTCAATGTAAATATAGTTAGGATAACTAACAAAAACAAGTTCTTTTGTAAAAAAAGCCTGATTTTGATCTTTTGCAATACCTCTTTTCTTGCAGGCACATTGAATGCTTTTTTTGGCCATATTGGCATTATAAAAGAGAAACCAGACAATCCATGGATATTAATATTGCAGGGTAGGGTGGGTCTTAAGACTGATTAACCCTAAGAATGAAAGGTCATCAAAAGCTATCCTGATATTGGAAAAGTCTTTTCCATTTATCAGAGAAAATCTATCTCAACAAGAAAAAAACGTAAAACTACGGATGATTGTATGAATCTATTTCGTAATTTTGCGAAATGATAAAATGATTGCTAAAAATAACTTTAATAACACGAATTATGAAAATAAAAATTCTGGGAACAGGTTGCCCCAAATGCAAAACCCTTGAAAACCTAACCAAAGAAGTGGTGAATGAAAATAATTTTGAAGCAGAAGTATCCAAAGTAGAGGATATCATGCAAATCATGAACTATGGCGTATTGTCGACCCCGGGTTTGGTTATCAATGAAAAAGTAGCCATCAGTGGGCGTGTTCCATCAAAAGATGAGATAAAAAAACAAATTGAAAAACACCTGAATGGATAAGAAAGTAGAATTATCGGCTGACTTACTGGAAATTGCACGCTTTGCCAAAGCATTGAGCCATCCGGTAAGGGTTTACATCCTCAAAAAGCTCTCACGGCTGAACGCTTGTTGTTATAGCGGAGACTTGGTGGATGAGCTTCCGGTGGGCAGGTCTGCATTGTCTCAGCATCTGAAAGAATTAAAGCATGCGGGCTTGATACAGGGAGAAATTGAAGCACCCTTTATTAAGTATTGCCTGAACCATGAGAACTGGCAGAAACTTCAATCAGCTTTTGCTGTATTCCTGAATGAAGAAGTGGAAAAATTATAAACTGAATTTCTATATATACTGCAGACAAAACAGATATCTGTTGCTGGGTTATGATTTTTTCATATACTCTATGTAGTTAATTAATATCAAATAAATTTTTTAAACTATCATTTCACAATTTTGCGAAATACTAAAATATTTGTATGGAAAACAGAAAAGAAATAAAAATATTAGTGTGGATTGTTATCCTGTTTGTCGTTGCCTTTTTTCTGCCTTATGAGAGTACACGATTTATGACCGCAGTGGTGGCTACTTTTGATTTGGTAAAGTGGTATGCCCGCGAGCATGTGGTTTTGTGTCTGTTGCCAGCCTTTTTCATTGCCGGGGTTATTTCGGTTTTTGTAAGTCAGGGTTCTGTATTGAAATACTTTGGGGCCAATGCCAAAAAGTGGCTGGCCTATACAGTAGCCTCCGTTTCGGGTACGATTCTGGCGGTTTGCAGTTGCACTATTCTTCCGTTATTTTCGAGCATACACAAGCGTGGCGCTGGTTTGGGCCCCGCAGTAGCTTTTCTTTACTCTGGACCGGCCATAAACATCCTGGCCATAATCCTAACTGCACGCATCCTGGGTTTTGAAATGGGAGTTGCCCGTATTATTGGTGCGGTTACATTTGCCGTAGTAATAGGTATAGTCATGTCGTTGATATATCGCAAAGAGGAAAAAGCAAAAAGAGAGGAACAGATGAATATTATACTGCCTCCCGAAAAACGACCCATGTGGCAAACCTCTTTTCATTTTTTCACCCTGGTACTGATCCTTGTTTTTGCCAACTGGGGCAGTCCTTCCAGTGATGATACATCCAGTGTCTGGTATTATATATGGGCATACAAATGGTACATCACCGGGTTTTTCTCCTTATTTCTGGCTTATTCATTGATTTTTATTCTGAAAATAAAATGGCAATGGGTACTGGGTGCTGTTGTTGCCACTGCCATTTCTGCATTGCTGGCAACCCATTTTATCTCAGACTCGAAACTTGCTCCTATCGTGCCTATGCTGGTTGGGATAGCGGCATTAAGTATCATTACCCTTTATGATAAGAGAGACGAAGAAAACAGGGAATGGACTTTGTCTACCTGGGAGTTCACAAAACAGATTATGCCTTTGCTTGCGGTGGGTGTTATAACTGCCGGTTTCCTGCTGGGTTCTACCCACGACGATGTTGCTATCCCCGGTATCATTCCCAATGAATGGATTGCATGGCTGGTAGGAGGCAATTCTGTGTTTGCCAATTTCTTTGCTTCCATCGTGGGTGCTTTTATGTATTTTGCTACCCTTACCGAGGTGCCTATTTTGCAAGGATTAATCGCCTCAGGTATGGGCAAAGGTCCGGCTTTGGCATTGCTTCTGGCTGGTCCTTCACTGTCGCTGCCCAATATGTTGGTTATACGCGGTGTAATGGGAACAGAGAAAACACTGGTTTATATTGTATTGGTAGTAATTATGGCGACCATTTCAGGAATGATTTACGGGAGCTTCTTTTAGCGTAAATGAGATGCTAAAAAACTCAGCATAATAATCCTATTCTGTCTAATTTCAAAAAGTGAAAGCTATGAAAAACGAAGAACGTACAATCGGATTTATTGGAGCTGGTAGAATTACCAGGATTATTCTTACCGTTTGGAAGCAGCACAATGTTTCCTTTAAAAGTATAGTGGTTTTTGACCCACAGACTGAAACCGTAAAAAATCTGGAGTCAGATTTTACCGGTGTTAAGGCTGTTGCATCATCTTCGGTGGTCGCCAGTCAGGCAGATATTGTATTTCTGGCTATTCATCCGCCCGTTTTTGTTGAAGTTTTATCGGAAATAAAAGATGCCCTTACAGATCAGAAATTTCTGGTTTCGCTCGCACCCAAAATTAACAATGAGAAAATCTTCCGGTTACTTGGGTTTGCCATGCCCCTGGCCCGGGTTATCCCCAATGCTCCGTCCGCTATAGGCAAAGGATACAATGTATACGCTCTTTCTCAGCAGGTAAATGATGAGCAAAGGGCCATGCTTGGCGGTTTGTTTGAGCCTTTAGGACAATGGAAGCATGTTGAAGAGAACAAGCTCGAAGCTTATGCCACCATTACCGGTATGGGCCCTACTTATCTGTGGTTTCTGTTTCAGGAAATACACGACCAGGCATTAAAATGTGGCCTGGAGCCACAGGAAGCCAGGGAAGCAACCAACGCTATGATAAAGGGTGCTGCTGATACCTTATTCACTTCCAACATGGATTTTGAAAAAGTTCTTGATCTCATACCCGCCTACCCGTTTAAGCCACAGGAGGAAACCATCAAGAAAATTTATGCTCAGGGCATCACAGGCCTATATTCCAAATTATCTAACTAATATATACTATGAAAACTAACGACAAACCCCAATTGCAGGAATTTGCAATAGAAGGAGTAAAGCATATTAACCCTTCCGATGCTTTTGAAGCCCTTAAAAATGGTAAAGCCGTGCTGATTGATGTGCGGGAAGAAGACGAAGTAAAGCGGGAATACATTCCACTTGATAATGTATTGAATCACCCTATGACGGTTATCATGGAACGATTGCCCTTCATTGCCAAAGACCAGCATATTATTCTGGGTTGCCCGGGTGGTGTGCGCAGCTCTAAAGTTGCCAACCTGCTCAATCTGCAGGGGTATCCCAATGTAGCCAATCTTGACGGCGGTTTTGACACATGGAAGGCAAAAGGTTTTCCCATGAAAAGTAATTCTGTTGCAAGCAGCGGATGTGGCTGTGGTTGCAACCCTGTCCCCGAAAAAAACAATGGGGGTTGTTGCTGATTTTAAAACAAGACCTCCAAGGTTTCTAAAACCTTGGAGGTCTGTTTCCAAAGCCCTGGAGGTCTTGGAAAATAAAAAATAAATCAAAAGGGGTAAAATAAATAAAAAATTATCGCATACTATGATCAAAAAGATAGCTTCCTTCTTTATCGCTTCCTGTATGATTGTCCTTCTGGTTGTAACGCAAGCATGCGTTTATGGCCAGAAGGTGACTGCTGTTTCGTCGCAGGAGTTTTTTGAGAATTACCTGCATCTGCTTGAGGATGGAAAAACGGTGGTCATTGATGGTCGCACCCAAAGGATGTTTTCAGAGGGTCGTCTGAAAAATGCCATTAACATCGACGCTGATGACCCCAACCTGATTCCCTTATTACAACAGTATCTGGATGAACCTTTGATAGTGGTGTATTGCACCACTGTGAGGCGTACCACCGACATTGTGAATACATTGAGAGGAATGTACGAAGGCGAAATCATATACATCAGCGATGGCATCAGGGGGTGGCAACGAAATGGATTTCCTGTCTCAGGCATTTCTGAACTGGGACTTGAGCAGGCCATCAAAGAGGTTTTGCAAAACAACGAACACCTCAAAGCATCCAATATGATGATAGAAGCGGCCCAAGCCGGAGTGGAAGAAAGAGAGGCATATTACAAACCTTTTGTAGAGGCCAGTTTTCAGTATGCCTATCTGGATATTGTGCCGGGCTTTAAAAGAGAAAGGCTGGGCAATATTGAGCATACACTGTTTCCTTTTGTATCGGCCAGCCAGGTGGTTTATAGCGGCGGTCGCCTGCAAAGCCGGCAGGAAGCAGCTGAAATTACTATGGAGCAGGAAAGAAAATTCTATACAAAGCAGGCGATGGACTTGAAACTGAGGGTTCATCTTAACTATTTTCAGCTCATCTCGGCTATCAATCAAAAAAATATCATCCTGCAAAGCCTGAAACATCTGGATGACCAGGAGCAATTTACCCGTTTGATGATTCAGGCGGGCCGCATGTCGGAACTGGAAGTGTACCGTATTACGGTGGAACGAAACGCCTTGAGAGGAATGTTGCTGAAGCAGAACAATGACATTGCCATGTTTTCCCATGAATTAGGCGCTCTGATGGGGCGGGACGAAAAAGAGCTTTTTGAACCCTCTGACAGTCTGCAATTACCTCCCCTTGAACCTGGCTATCCTCAACTTATGGATACAGCCCTGGAAAACAATCCCGTCTGGCAGCAACTCGAATTGAACATTCTGCAGCAGGAAGCCCAGGTGAAAATTCGCCAAAGCGAACGTAATCCAAGGGTTTCAGCTCAAATATGGGCCGGGTATGAGTTTGGTGTTGAGCAGTTTCATTTTTGGGACAACAAACGCTACTTTGCCGGATTGACGGCTTCCATGCCCATTTATGACGGCAATATGAACAATGCCCGTATTCGTCAGGCGCAGGCCCGGGTAGAGAGTACGCAGTGGACAAGGGAAAATTTTCAGAAATCACTGGGCGCAGAAATTGAAAACCTTTATAGCCGACTTGGCGAAACGCTTGCCCAGGTGAGCATCCAGGAACAAAGTGTGGAGCAGGGCCGTCAAAGTTATCGCCTGGCCATGATTGAATACCAGGCAGGACGACGTTCCAATACCGATTTGCTGGATATTCAGCAGGCACTTATCAGAAGTGAGTTACAGCTCAATGAGGCCATGGTTAATTATAATCTTTCAAGAGCAAAGTTACTTTACGTTCTTGGTATTCTTTAGAAAAAACAGGATAGAAAATATGAACACAAAAAGCATCCTTAAAATTACAGGATTTGTCGTTATCTTTCTTTATGGCTGCGGAAGTTCTGAACAACCCAATCAAACGCAGCAAGGACAACCCCAGACCCGGCCGGCCACCCTGGTAAAAACACAACCAGTGCAGTTGCACGATTTGAATGAGGTGTTGGAATTGCCTGGTACGCTCGAGCCTGAAAACATTGCCAATGTGCTTTCCACCACCGAAGGTAAAATAACCCGAATGGACGTGCGGCAGGGAGATAAGGTAAAAGAAGGTCAGGTGCTGGCCATGCTCAGTCCATTGCTTCGCGAGGATATTATCAATGCGGCCCGACTGAATTTACTGGAAAAAGAAGCGGCTGCAGAAAAGAACCCCGATGATAAGACTCTGAATCAGGACCTCCTTCAGGCCCGTTCCGACTATGAATTTGCCCTGAGGCAATACCGTGAAATACCCGTTATTGCCCCGGTTAATGGTATTGTTTCTGACCGGTGGGTGGATATGGGCGATATGGTGGCTGCCCGGCACAAGATGTTTGAAATACACAGCAATAAGCAATTGCTGGTAAAAGTTCCGGTGTCGGAGCTTGATATTCGTAAGCTGCAAATCGGGCAAAATGCCAGGATATCTTCCGATGCCTGCC
>RECE01000105.1 GCA_007694165.1 Bacteroidota bacterium | reverse complement strand
CAGATAAATAAAAGTAAAGATTTTACATATCCCATAAGTAATGTGTTTTATTGTTGTTTGTGGTGGGTTCGGTGTTTATCGCACTTCCTTTTCCTGGCTTACCAGCCCTTCGCGGATGGCATATTTAATCAGTCCTACGATGGATTTGGTTTTGGTTTTGGTAAAAATATTCCTGCGGTGGGTTTCTACGGTGCGCTCGCTGATAAAAAGTTTTTCTGCAATCTCTCCGTTGTTGTATTCTTTGGCCACCAGGTTCAGGATTTCCTTTTCCCGGCTGGTAAGGGTTGCAGGGCTGTTTTCAGTCAACACTTTCATGTGGTCACTGCTGTTGAGGTTTTCCATCATCAGGGCCTGCACATCTCTTCCAAGGTATTTCCCTTTATCAGCCACTACCCTGATGGCTTCCAGCACCTCATTCATGTTGGTGCGTTTAAGGATATAGCCGGAGGCTCCTGCCTCCACCATCCTGGTAATCATGGTAATATCTTCGTGCATGGTGAGGGCGAGCACCTGTATTTCGGGATACAGCTCTTTCAATTTACGGGTTACCTCTATTCCCGATTTTCCGGGCATATTGATATCGGCCAGCACGACATCTACCGACTGGTGTTTAAGCAAATCAAGCGCCTGCTCCATGTTATTGGCTCCACCCACAAAAGTTACATCTTCTTCATCCTGCAGAATAGAGCTAAGACCATCGATTATCAGCTGATGATCATCGATTATCATCACTCGTATTGGATTTTCGCGCATATTTATTTTTCTTTAAAAGGTATTACTATAGTTATAATGGTCCCCCGGTTGAGCATGGTATCTACAAACATGCTTCCTTTGAGGTTTTCCACCCTGGAACGAATATTCCTCAGGCCTCCGCCATTGAGAAGCAGAACTTTTTCCAGGTCAAAGCCCTTTCCGTTGTCTTCCACAATCATGGTAATTTCAGCCTCATTTCTCACAAACTGAAAAAATATCTCCGAAGCATGCGAGTGTTTGATGGCATTATTGAGAATCTCCTGCCCTGCCCGGTAAAAAGTATTTTCGATGAGGTTGTCTATGGTGCCATTCAACCCAAAGGTTTCGATATATACCCTGAGTTGCCCGCTTTTATTCACCTGCTCTGCCAGTTCTTTGATGGCATTGCCCAGCCCTTTTTCCATCAACACAGAGGGGGCCAGGTTGCGACTGATGTCCCGCAGTTCATAAAAAGCTTTGTCAACACTAAGAATGGCCGATTCAAGAAGTTCTTTTCTGCGTTCCGGGGTAAGTGCAGCTTTCTGCTGAACAACACTGATGTTGAGCCTGGCTACCGAAAGCATCTGCCCTAAACCATCATGCAGCTCTCTTCCGATGCGCGAACGCTCCTGGATCTCGGCCTCTACTGCAGCGCGTGATTTCTTCTCTGTAAGGTCAAGGATCATTTTCTGATGACTGGCCAGCTGACGATAGCGATGGTTATGATACAAAAGGTAAAGCCCCCCCATTACCAATAGAAAAGCTACCGTTATAAAAATCATGGTGGTATTTTTCCGGCTCAGCATAAGGTTCTGTCTTTGAATTTCAAACTGTTGAATTTCCTTGGCATGAACCAGCTCCTGTATCTCAAGGCTGTATAGCTGATGAAGCTTTGACTGATCAATAATCTTCTCCTTCAGATCAACATAGAGGTTTTTATGGTAAAGACTTTGTTTGTAATCTCCGATTCTTTCATAAATAGCAGAGTATATCTGGTGTATTTCTTTCCGCAGCTTCTTATTGTCAAGCATTTCAGCAATATCCATACCCTGGCTGGCGTAGCTCAATGCCTGTTTCACATCATTCATTTCAAGGTAAGCCTGAGCAATACCGATTCTTGCTTCGCAAAGTTTTTCCTGGTAATTTATTTCTGAAGAAACCTGCTCACTTCTTCTGAAATAATCAAGTGCCTTCTTCTGCTCTCCGGAATAACAGAATACTTTGGCCTTCTCAATATAGCTGCCACTCAGCCCGAATCGGTTGTTGTTGATCAAAGCCATTTCTATTGCCTTGTCAAGAAAATAAAATGCCGAATCGGGTTGTTCTTTTTTCAGAAACATTGCACCGCGATTGTTGTAAACAGCAGCCATACCAATACTGTCTGACTTCATAAGAAAACCATCCCATGCTTTATCCAGATGGACCCGTGCCATCTCGTAGTTTTCTATGGTTGAATAGAGCATTCCCAGATTGTTGAGTGTATTGACATTTCTGAAAGGCTCGTCAAGACTTTCATAATATTCCAGGGCTTTTAGAAAATGCTCAAGAGCATCCATATAATTTCCTGTATGCAGGTTGATAATGCCAATGTTATTGTAAAAGGAGGCAATCCGATCATTGTCACTGATCTCAAAAGCAAGGGCAAGCCCCCGGGTATAGTTATCCAGCGCTTTTTCATAAGCCGACTGAATGAACCAGGCAATCCCCGTGAGATTGTACAACTGGATTCTACGAACCTTATCATCCGGTTCAAAGTACCCTTTTGCCTGTTCCACAATATTTCTTACCTCATCGGGATTGATGGACAATTGCTCACGGGCTGCGGTAACAAGACTGTCAAAATGATGATTCCTGCTGATTTCGGCATCCGTAATGTCCCTGTTCTTACCCGCACCTTCCCTGTTGCTGCACTGAGCAAAGAAAAACATCATAATAAACAACACTGGAAACCGGATAAAGGAAACATGTAAGTTAATTGCCATGAGGTTGTTTTTTAATTGAGCCTTTTTCTAAAGGTCATAAAAGTATTTTTTTTCATGCAGGCAGAATAATCCATCTACACACAGTTCCGAAAACGAATCCACCAGAACCCTTTTTACAAAAATAATTATTCTAACTCCATCATTTGCAAACATTTGTCAATCAAACGAAAAATACGTGCCAATACTGACATTTCTGCTTTTAAAAAATACGGCTCAGCACTTGCTTTTTTATACCTTTGAAATAAAAAAAATGCACGATCCCAAAATTCTCATTGATATGATACACACCCCTATGCCCTTTGGGCAATACCAGGGGCGAAAAATATGTGATCTGCCGGTTAATTACCTGGAGTGGTTTCAACGACAGGGCTTCCCCAAAGGCAAGCTGGGCATGATGATGCAAACCGTTTACGAAATCAAAATCAACGGACTGGATGACCTCATCAAGCAGCTGAAACTTCGAGCCCAGTAGACTCTCACCCATTGCCCGCATCAATATTTTGGGCAATTACATTGTGTTAATGAACATAATCTCTGTTTTTTCTTTTAACATTTATGGCCCGAAAAAGTAAAAAAATAATCCTGACCATTGCTGTCCTGCTGTTGGTAATCATTGCCGCAGGAGCCATTTACCTGCACCAGAAACTACCGGCAATGCTGACCCAGAGAGTTGAAAAGGAGCTGGATGAACTATTGAACCCCGGCAGCACCCAGCTGTATGACATTGATATTGAACAAGTTCAAATAAGCAGAACTTTCAGAGAAATTAACTTTCCGTATATCTATATACGACCCAAAGAGCATTTGTTTTCCGCTGAAGGTCTCGACACTTTACCGCAATTGCTTTTTCAGTTACAAAGCACTGATTTTAGCATTACTACCGACGGCATCATTGCACTGATCCGCAACAAGGAGCGCATAATTTTTAACAGATTGCAGCTTCCCGATTTGGAGGTAACGCTGTTCAGCAATCCGGAAGGGAAAAAAGAGAAAGAAGAAGATGCATCTTCAGTGGACCAGCATACAGGCATTGAAAATCTGCATGTATATATAGCATCATTGAACCAAAGGATGTTTTCTGACACCAGCCTGCTGATTCTTGAAGCAAAGCACATTGAATTTAACGGAAGCATTAGTCACACACAACACAAAGAGGATACAATGGCGAATATCCTGCTGAAGGACTACAACCTGAAGGCAGCAAATTTGGGCTATTTTCCACAGGATGACCTCTATAGTTATCATTGCGACAGCATACAGTTGTCAGCAACCGACAGCGTAGTGAACCTTTTTTCTTTAAAGCTTTCTCCTCTTTACGATAAAAAAGAGTTCATAAATCACCTTACCTATCAAACCGATCGCATGGATGTGTCTTTGGAGCATGCAAGCCTCTCGGGTTTTGATCCCAATTTGCTGATAAATGAAAATCAACTTTCTCTTTCGCATATAAAGCTTACCAATGGTCACATAGGTGTATTCAGAGATCGCAACCTGCCCCTTGATCCCCTTCGAAGACCTGTGATGCCGGTAAAGCTAATGCGGACGGCACCTTTGCCGTTTATTGTCCCTGAGATTGAATTGAATGTCATTGATGTGATTTATTCGGAATTGCCTGAAAATGGCAGCACGGAAGGAGTAGTCCCCATCACCGGTATCCGGGGTAGCATAAGCAACTTCACCAATATGCCTGACTTTTTACAGAAGGACAGCATGATGCGCATCAATGCTGAAGGTCAGTTTTTCGAAGAGGCACATCTCACTGCAGCATTTGATTATAACCTCATGGATATGAATGGAGGATACCGTGCAAGAGGTGAGCTTACCAGGCTTGATTTTACACGGTTGAACCCGGTATTGCTGCCGTTGGTCAACGTGAAAGTGGAAGGTGGCATCCATGAAAAGAATACTTTCTGGTTTTCCGGAAACGACATCAAATCTACCGGAGAGATTAAAATGTATTACTCCGGACTGAACATTACCCTGGAACCCGACCGGAGCGATCTGAGACAAAGCATAGTGAGATGGGCCGGCCGCAATCTGCTTTACCATCCCTCCAACCCTGCCAATAACAATGAGCTTCGCACCGGCACCATCGATTTTGACCGCGATGTTACCCGGTTTGTATTTCATTACTGGTGGAAATCCTACCTTTCGGGAATAAAGAACACGGTATTAAGAGATCATGTTGATCTTTAAGGAAATGCCAATACATTAGCAGATCAATGGTTTCAATCCAAAGAGAATTGCTATTTTTGAGCCATGCTTACCATTGAAACCAACAATCCATGAAGCCTGCTACCATCAGTGACATTAAAAAGGCACTGGCCTTGCTGAATCAAAAAGAACTTTCTGACTTATGCCTTCGTCTGGCCAAATACAGGAAAGAAAACAAAGAACTGCTTTCATTTCTGATTTTTGAGGCAGACAACCAGGCATTGTACATCAAAAATGCAAAGGAAGAAATAAGACATCAGCTAAGCCTGATGAGCCACAGCAATATTTACCTGGCCAAAAAGACCATTCGCAAAGTATTGCGCACAGTGGACAAATACATAAAATTTGCAGGATCGAAACAAGTAGAGGTAGAACTGCTGATGTACTATTGCGATTTGCTCAACTCATGCGGACTGCGCATTCATGACCATCCGGTTACAGCCAACATATACCAGCGGCAAATCAACAAAATTGAAAAAGCACTATCCACCCTTCACGAAGATCTGCAATACGATTACGGTGAGGAGTTTGAGCGATTGAAGAATGTGTAAGCAATAATTACAAAACAGCCCAAACTTGCACCTGTTGCCAAGTCCTGACTTACGGGTTACTGTATCAAAAACATGTCGGAAGCTCTGATACCGTCATCATTGGATAAATCCAGCACGCCCAGAAACAATAAGCGCGAAACGTCCCTCATGATATCGTAGGTAAGATTATCGGCAGTATCGCGGGGATCGTGATAGTACATGGGATTTACCCGGTCAGTGGTGCTAACATGGAGCGTTCTGAAGCCATACTGCATGAAAACCACACCATCGGTACGAGGTCTTCCCACGGGCATAGAGCCTTCGGTGGTTCGCAAGGACCGCTGCACATAGTCGTCATTGTTGCGTTGAAAATGGGCTAAAATCTCCGGGTAGGATTCTGCATGCCACAAGGCCAGGCCGGTTCCATTGCCCACCATATCCAGGTTCATAAACAACAAGGTCTGCTCCTGAGAAAAAGGAGGATTGTCACAATAGAGGGTACTTCCCACCAGACCCACCTCTTCACCACCAAAGAAGATGAACACAACAGACCTTTTCATTTGTCCGTTGAAGTGCGATAAAGCACGGGCAGCAGCCAGCACATCTGCCACACCGGAAGCATTGTCAAGGGCTCCGGGCAATTCAAAGCCAAGATACCCCTGCCCGTCGAGGTGGGCTCCCAGCACTATGGCTTCTTCAGTGAGTTCTTTGTCATTCCCGGCAATATAACCTATTACATTGGCTGTTCTACCGGGTCCGTGATGAACGGTTTCTGCTGTTATTTCTGCTTCAAATCCTGTAGCGAAAGAACGGGGACTCATTCGTTTTCGGATATTTACCAGGATGCTGTCGGCTGGAGTACCCAGTATCTGCTCAGACACATGAGTGTCAATATGCACCATTCTGAAACCGGGGAAATAGGGCATTCCGGGGCTTGCCAGTTTGTCCATGTACAATACACCCGCGGCACCATTCTCATAAGCATTTCTCACCTTGTAAACCGGGCTGCTGTATGGCCCCCACATAGCAAGAGTATCCGGGTTACTTCCGCCATAGGGCATCCTGCCGGCTATCATCACGATCTTACCCTGCACATCAATTCCTGCATAGTCATCATATCCCAGTTCGGGAGCACTGATTCCATAACCAGCGAAAATTACTTCTGCCCTTGTGGTCCCATTATCGGATGCCGCACCGGGATAATAATCTTCCGGCGCGCTCATTTCAAAAGTTTTTCCTTCTGAAAAAAGTTTAAGCGCACCCGTGGAAAGAACCTCTGTGTATGGCCAGTCGAAATACTGGAAATAACTTCCATTATCTCCCAGTGGCTCAATACCCCATTGCTCGAGCAAATCGGCAACATATTCCGCAGCAAGCATGTATTCGGGACTGCCTGCAAGCCTGCCCTTGAACTTAGTGCTGGTTAGTTCCTCTACATAAGTTTCCAGTTCTTTTTCTGTGATGGAAGTAAAAACCTGTCTCTTTTTTATTGCGGGATCCTCAGAAAGGGTTTGTGCAATTGCGGTAAAAGAAAATACCAGCAGAAATGATAATAGCCATGTGGTTTTGTTCATCTTTTGGGAGGTTATAAAGTGTTAGTA
>RECE01000247.1 GCA_007694165.1 Bacteroidota bacterium | reverse complement strand
ACGATTAGCTGGCACCATGCAACCTTTGTTGCCGTTGCGCTGTCCTTCGGATATGCCTCAAGATGGAAATCCAGCAATTTAAATCATACGGAACTATGGTTCTTCCATAAGTTACTTCCCGTTATTAAATCCCTTAACAAAAATATATTTAGTTAAATTAATTAGGGTGTTAATTAATTTGTTATAT
The DNA here is from genome assembly GCA_007694165.1 of Bacteroidota bacterium. Taxonomy (GTDB): domain Bacteria; phylum Bacteroidota; class Bacteroidia; order Bacteroidales; family UBA7960; genus SKVR01. Next base: position 6,873 of record RECE01000247.1, on the reverse strand, counting down.
TTGTCTTCTTATCTTTTGCAGGGAGCTTTTGAGCTGTAAGTTTTCACAAGTTTAGACAAGAGGTAAGAAAATTTCGATTTAGCCTTAACTTTATTTTTTCAGCGATTATATTTCCGTTAAGATTATATTTCCTTTAAAATACTCAGAAGAAAATTATTGTAACGTAATAATGATAAACAATTAAGATGTCTGTGAATGATGGTGTTTAAAGCTGTGCACATAATTTATTGACTGATTTATTTGGCAATCAAAGTTTAACCTTAATCAAAAATCACATGAAAAAAATGTTTTCAAAGTTTCTTTTGCTGGTCGCAGGAGTTTTACTTTTTTCCGGATGTGAAGATGACATCGTAAATTCGGAACTTCAACTCGATTTGACCAAAACCGGTGCAGTAGAAGTGTATCTTTTTGCCAATCTCAATGCACAGGAGCTGGGGCTCCAGCCTGTACCCAACGGGGTAAAGGTGCTATTTACGGTAAATTACTCTCAATTCAACCCCAATGCAACCACTGGAAGATGGAGTCATGTGGGAGAGGTTAATAACGGAGTGGTAAGACTGGAGTCGGTCCCTTCAAGGGAATCTGGAGTGGTCCTTCAGATTATTCCGGAATCTTTTGTATATGAACAGGTTCAAGCTTACAATGCCCCTTCCGCAACCCTTAAAAAACTGTTTCATGCCAGCCCGGTAAACGTTTCCGTTTATCCGGATCAAACCTCATTCAGGGAAATCAATTACTCCTTTAGTGATTTGGGCACACCTGCACTCATTGTCAGCAGAGCATGGCAGGGAACCTCTATTTTTAATCTCATTTCCGGACAGCAAGGCTATATACCCCAGGGAACACAATTGACCCTTTTCAATGAAAACTGGACTACAACTGTCAGCGTGCAACAAAACGGAAGATTTAGTGCTGAAGTTCCTTATGGTCAGAGCTTCACCCTGAGATTTACGGCATTCATGACTGAGCTGAACAACGAAGGCATGGAGGTTCAAAGACTCTACCGGTATACAGCCACTGCAGGACCCTATTATGAAGATTCTCCTGCAGCCCATCCGTTGTTCTTCTCTTTTCAGTTATGGGAATAATACAATAAAAAACAGCGGTTTGTCCTAAATTTAAAAGATAACAATTATGCGAAAAACTATATTTAGTATTATTTTTCTGTGCGGGTTTTTTCTTTCCTCTTTTGCTGTTGAGGAAGAGCCGGTGGAGCATGCAAGCCCCAGTGAGATGTTTCCTCCTGCGGGAAGCTTTGGAATCGGTCTGGATGCTACGCCCTTTTTGAATTATCTTGGGAATATGGCCAATGGAACCATGGGCAATTCTCTCAACCTGGGTGATAACAGGCTTTACTTCCGGTATTTTTTAACTCAAAATGCTGCTGTAAGGCTTAGCTTACAAATGGGGCTCAACAAATCCAGTGCTACTTTTATGGTGCAGGATGATAATGCCTTCCTAAATGACCCCCTGAGCAACATGCAGGTAGAAGACCGGAGAACGTTTTTCAACAACGACATTTCCCTTCGGGCAGGCTATCAGCATTTTATCGGTGAAAACCGTTTGCGCGGGTTCGTGGGAGGAGATGTTGGATACGGATACAACAAGCTTCATTATCTTTATGAATATGGCAATGTGATGAACGAACAAAATCCGGCCCCAACAAGGGTGATAAACTGGAATAACGGCTCTACAGGCAATACCACCCAAAGACCCCTGGAAAGTGTTTTCAGTACTACCAATTCCATTCTGGGAGGACTATTTACCGGAGCTGAATACTATTTGCTTCCACAATTTGCCGTGGGACTCGAACTGGGATTAAGCTACGGGTTGAGTATCCCCGGGAAAAACTATGAGGTGTATGAAAACATGGTGGGAAGTCAACTGGTTGAAATGACCCAGGTTACAGGCCGCGGAACGCGCAGCAGGTCAATTTACAGCACCACTCCCTACACTTATGGCAACCTGTATCTTGTTTTTCACTTTTAATGGTGGTTTTTTTATACAAGAAAGGGGTATGAATTTTCTGCTTTGCGGTTTGTTTAGAGATAAAAATAATTGAATTGGCCGGCCCGGATGTATGCAGCACTTCCATCCAAAGCCAACTGTTGCTAATGGTTTATTCCCTATGATGAGATAGGTTCTGATTGTACTTTCATTCTACGGCACAATCTCATAAGCAGGAGATAACTATCAAAATAAAAGCATCCTCATCGGTTTTCCCTTACAGGGCGATGAGGATGCTTTTTTAGGTTTCGACTTCGTGAAAATATCAGCGCACCAGATTAATTTTTCTAACTTCCCTGCTTTCACGCGTACTTACAGAGATAAAGTACAATCCTTCGGGATGCCCGGACAAGTCCATATTGAATTCCGCTCCTGCCTCAAGTTGTTCAACCAGGTATCTTGCAACGATAACTCCTGCGGTATTGATTATTTCAATGTTTAGGTTCCCATGGGTGTAGGGTGTTCTTAGAGAAATATTTCCCTGGCTGGGGTTGGGAAAAACCATTAATTCTTCCGGAACTGTGAGTTCTTCGGTTGAAGTAACGTTTTCGTGTGTAAAATTGGCTGTAAGCTGGTAATTACTGCCTGGCATCACAAAATCGTAATCAGACCACCAGGCTTTCTTGCCTGATGCATCAGCCCAGAAATGAAAGAAATATGATGTATTTGCCCAGGCTTTCACACTAACTTTTTCTCCTTCTATATACCGGTCTGCTCCATATACTTCACCTGACCCTGCGGGTGTATGGTTAAGTGTTAAATTGAAAATCATTTCAGATGCATCAATTATTTCAATTTTGTCAAGTGCAAAGTTCTCACCATTGCTTCCCGTATATTGGAATCCTATCCGCAGCGTTCCATTAACATCAAGGTGCTTTAGGTTAATAGTAACCGGAATCCATGTGTGGCTTGAAGCGATTCTAAATAATGGACTGTCAGAAGAATCCCAAATCTTAATGAAAGTATTGTCAGAATAACTCACATAAATATTAAGCTGGCTTTCATTGTTAATATTGGCGGCCGCATAATTTCCGTTAAAATGAAATTTCAACGCAGGTATTTCCAACTCACTTATATCAAAAACCGGAGATATGAGCCATTCATCCTGCTCTTCATCTTCCAAAGCTTGCACATATATAAACTGACCCCCTTCAAGAGGTGCAACCTCAATTTCATCGCCAATAGTATAACCCTGGCTGGATTCCCAGCCATTTCCGGCAATACCCTCTGTAATCCAGCAAGGATGCTGAGAGGCATCAAATATTTCAGTAAATGGGAAAGCGGTTACCTGATCCTGACATTGGTCTTCAAGGAAAACATAAGTACTGTTGGATGCTGCAGACTCATTGGAACCGTACATTGCAGTAAGATGATATTTGATGAATGCAACGGTTTGATCCTCAATAGCATCGATATAAGAGAGGTTTGCACCAGGTTCATTGTTATGGGTGTGAATGAGTTCATTGTTTCTGTATACCTTATAACTGCTTACCAGGTTGGCCCATTGGCTTTTGGTACCAAAGTCAATTTCGGGTTCATTTATTTGCTCCATCTCCCATCCATTGCGGTATTCAATAGATTTGTTGTTTGCAAGACTACTTGCCACGTGAATGCCGGTAAGATAGATATACTGGTGGGTGTTGTTGCCAACAGCCTGCCAGTTTCCGGCTGAACCCGTGTAGGAAAATGAGTTGCCCTGGTTAGTAAGGTTGTAGGCAGAGGAGGGATGCCCGTTGGCAGCTACAGGTCTTACCGAAACGTAAATTTTTCCTTCAACAATGATGGGGGTTTCCAGCTCGTGAATAACTTCAACAAGGCTTTCTGCAGTTAAAACAGGACTTTCGTACAAAATATCAAAACCATTGCTCGCATAAATCCTAAACCTGAACTTATCATTTGACCATGAGTCTGTTGTTGATTCCCAAAAAATATGGGAAATTTTGCTTATGGTAGCGGGATAGGAATACCCAAGGGCCTCCGCCTCAAATACGTTGGCTCGTTCAGGAATTGCTTTGTTTTGGTCGAAGAATGAACGTGTATGCATGTACCATCCCGGAAGATTAGGCGCTTGTCCGGGCTTGTACCAGTTTACTTCCACTTGCGAATCGCTGACCAGTTTTGAAGAAACAAAGCCTGGAGCAGGGCGATTGGGAAGGAGTGGATCATAACCCTGAACCAGTTGAATTCCGGTATTCTTAGGGTCAAGATGATAGCTCAGGGCATGACTGGGGTGGGAATCATTGCTGGCCCAATGGTAACTCATTTTTCCGTAAATGTTTATCCCATCAGGATTAGAGCAGGATGAAGAGCCTCCGGATAATGTGCCTGTGATGAGGCCGGTATTGTCGAACATCGGTGACCCGGAGGATCCGCCCTGGGTAACGCTATGACCATTTTCGGTTGGGGCAAAAGGAAAGCGCCATGCCGAATTTTCAGCCATTACTTCTCCTGAGGAGAAACTACCACCTCCAGACACCACTCCTCCTATATAGGTAGATATTTTTTTGGCATCTCCTGCCGGATGATGTATGCCAACACCTGAAGGGCTGGGGATTTCGTAAGCATTCCAGCCATTGTAATAGGGTCGCCAGGCCAATGGTGGGGGCTGGTGCAGCAAAATCAATTTAAAATCAGAGCCTCCATCAAGGGGGGCACTGGCAACCATGGTTGCACCAAACAATACATTATTGGGAGGTAAGCCGTTATTTCCGCACTCCGGCCTTTCATAATTAAATGAGAATTGCCACAAATCCAGGTCAGCAGCACTTGCGCCTGCTCCGCAATGATCAGCTGTGAGAAGATAGGGTTTTCCATCATAGGCCAAATTGTTTACCAGCGAACCCGAACACCAGAACCATCCGTTGCCACGACGCATAAACAAACGGGCTACACCCCGTTTTTGTATTTGCCAGTTGTCTCCTTCTTCGCAATTGATATTTATCATGCATGGGTCAGAACTCCCAAGATTCTTGTCATTTGCAACTACAAACCCCTGTACCAGGTAAATGACCTCCCTTATATCAAAATAAGAACCAGAAAATTTTTCAATGCCTGGAATTATGGTCTCCTGGTATTCAATAGTGATAGTTTCTCCTGCCATGGGCTGAACAGAAAAAACCTGCTGTGGGTTGTTGTTTTTATGGGTAAATGAACCTATGAAATGGTCTGTGTTTTTGCCATAGATAAATAATTTTGCATTTTCGGCCAGTTTGAAATTTTCAAAAACCAATCCAAGTCCGGTTGCCTGTTCTACCTGAATTTGAAGCATCCAAACCCAGAGGCTGTCGCCCAAATTTTTCCAGTTACCCTCTTGCATTGGGTTGTAATCGACCGATATACCAAATCCTCCCTGCATAGCCTGGCCAGAGGGGGTTTGTTCGGTAAGAATCTGATGGCGGGTAGCTAATTGTTCGCCACTCAAAGCAATGGTTTTACTGAAGGCTGTAATTTGTTCTTTGGTAAAAGTAATTTCTTTGGCAAGGGGTTGCCCGCCATACTGAATCTGGGCGATTAAAAAAACCGGGCTCAGAATCAGTAAAATAGCCAGACTGAGGGGCCTGGTTGTTTCCCTGATCAATGTGTTCATGTTGGTTGATTTATTTTTGTAAGTGAGTAAAAGATATGGCTTAACGTAGTTAAGGTTTGTTGTTGTTAGAAAGTTCAATGATACAATAGAGATATCGTTTCAGCGGGTAAAAATACACTTTTTTTGCTTTGCCCTTAAATCTTCGCCAAAGTTAGCTGTGGGATTAGCATTTTGGATTAAGGCGCATGAGGTAAGAATATTATTGTAAAGCTCCAAAGCATTGCTGCAAAAGACCTGTGATGATTATTATGCAATGAGTCGCTGCCGGAATGAATCAATGCCTTATTTTTTTAACGTTTGCTCCCGGGTTTTGATTTTTAAAATAAGATTTAACATTTCATAACAATCTGTGTGTCAGGTGGCGCAACTGTAAAAACAGGGAAAGGATAAAAAAAAATGGGCTAACATGCCTTTTTTAAGAATTATTTCTATCTTTACACTCCAAAACATGCTTAACAAGCTTGATTTTCTTAATTATCTAACAAATCAAATTTTCATTAACTAAAACATTACAATCATGAAGAAAATTTTTACGTTTATTTTAGTTTTATTCACTGTGGTTTCCTTTGCTCATAATGGGGGGATATCACTTGAAAAAAGTTCTACACTTAGCACTTCGCAAAAAAGTGATGGTGTTATTTTACCCGAATGCTGGGAGAACTTGACACAGATAGCTTATTACAGGTGGACCGACGCTGATCAAAATCCTCTTGGATGGATTTTAGGCACAAACACTTACAATGATGCTGCCGTTGCTCAGGTTTTTGTGAATAATGAAACGCTTTCAATAGAGGGTGCATATTTTTGGATTGCTGTAGTAGGGCCTGGAACGGGTGACATTGTTTTCAGCATAAATGAAATTGCTGGCGGATCTATTGGTGATGTAATAGCCTCTGTAAGTATGCCATTAGCTGAGGTAACGGCTTATATGGAGGAAGGCCTAACGCCCGCAGACTTTACCAATTCGATGTATGTAGAATTCGAAAATCTGGTTGAAGTTACTTCGGACTTTGCATTAGTAGTTGATTTTTCGGCTGTTGTATATAGTGTACACGGCGATGGTGTTGCAATTGTATCGAATCACCTTACACAGCCATGTAATGCAGGACAGGTATTCATTCAGGATAGTGATGGGGATTGGAGTGTCACCACAGCTGTAAACGCAGCTTTAACGATGGTTGCCGGTATGTTCCCTGTGGCTGTAGAACCAATTCCAGGAGATGACTTCATGGTTACCTTCCGCGTAAACATGGCTCCTGCTGTTGCTGATGGTTTTGACG
>RECE01000374.1 GCA_007694165.1 Bacteroidota bacterium | reverse complement strand
CGATCACCTCCACAGCCAGTGAATCCGATATCAGGGCAACCATGCAGGCCGGGTATAGCGGAATCGGAGGAAGCGTGGATGCAAACCTGAGTGCCCAGCAGAAAACGATTCTTCAGGAGTCGAAGATCAAGATCACCTCTATCGGCGGCGATGCAGAAGCGACACTGGCGATGATACGGTCAGGCGATTGGTCGCAGTATTTTACCAACACGGCCCCGCTGTCGAGTGCAGCCCCGATGAGCTACACGTTTCGCAATCTGGGTGATGGCAGCATTGCCAGCGTTACAGAGTCTACCCAGTACAACATCCGTTCCTGCACCGCCACACAGGCTACTCCGGGTACCTTTAATTTTTTGAATGCCCAAAACCTTGGTCTGCCCATTCCCGCACCTGTAAAAGTGATGATAGGCGATGTGAATGGCAACGGAATGAAGGACCTGATTTATAACCATGTAAGTGCAAATTCAAATCAAACGGTGGTAGCCTTTTCCAATGGCGATGGTACATTTTTGATGGGTACACCAATCTCCCACAGCGCCACACCCGAGCATGGCTGGAGCCAGTATGTGGTAAAAGTGGGCGACTTTAACAACGACGGCCGCGCTGATCTGGCCTGGAGCAGGGTAATCAATACCAACACCACCTACATCGGCCTGTCCAATGGCGATGGAACATTTGAAGAAATGCCCATGTTTACCAAAGGAGGGAGCGGTTTTGGTACTATATACCAGTTTGAAGTAGGAAATATTGATGGAAAGAAGGGTGATGATCTGATTTGGAATTACATGTCGAATACCAACCGTACTTATGTGAGCCTATCCAATGGTGATGGTACTTTTGGAATCGATAATTTTGAAGGTACAGCCGGGATGTTTCAGGATCATCCACAGAACAGCTGGAACAATACAAACTTTGTGTTTTCTGTGGCAGACATCAACGGAAATGGGCGCCATGATCTTATTTGGCACACCAAAGGAATAATTGGCAACCTTGGCCATGGGGTCTGGATCGCCGAATCTAAAAGAGACCAACCTGGCAATATTTTCGATTTCCGGGCAGGTTTCAGGCGAAATACAAACAATTGGCAGGATTACAGGGTAGTAATCGGTGATGTGGATGGAAATGCAGGGGTAGATATTGTGTGGGTCAATCCCAAACGTGCCAGCGGCGGAATCGGCATTCATCGCGATATGTCAACGGGCAGTGTTCCGCCACTTGCAACAGTACCTTTCCAGATATATACAGGGGATGACGGTGAAACAGACTACAGTTCATACGACATGCGGGCGGTTCTGCTGGATGTAAACGGCGATGGACGTAAGGATCTGCTGATAAACCGTATGGATGCGGTCAACCAAAGCATTATTGGCCTTGGGAGAGATTCAGCTCCCTTCGATTTCTCACGCATCAGCCAGGACCATCCGGCCTTCGACCAATGGGCGCAGTTCCAGATCCTGACCGGCGATATCAACGGCGATTCGCGCGAAGATGTGATTTACGTGAACGCTGATGCCACAAATACTGTGTATGTGGGATTAGCCCGAGGGAGTGCACAGTAAGTTACAGAACAAATGTGCTTTCTGGTTCTATGCTTTAGATATCCAGCTGAATGTAACCCGCCTGGATGAGATGCAAAGGTAAGTGTCAGTGGTCGGACGAACTCAAAGTCGGCCGACCACTCAATAATGGCCAACGGGAAGTCCAAACTTGCCTGGTCCTATTGATATTTAACCCATATAGTTTAGGCAAAAGAAGATCTGTAACAGGTGATTAACGATGTTCAGTTTTAATTTTGAACTCTTTTGATTTATGGCAATGTTTTTTCATGGCAGTAAATTGACATGGCATATATTGCAATCGAAAAAAAAACATTATTCATGGTAATAGTCTTTACACGAATCCCTTTCCGATTTTCCCGGAAAAGCCTGCGCACTGCCTTCTATTTTTGCAAAAATTCTATTCTGTCCACCTTTTGTCCACCTCATTAATTAGGAGTATTGCTTTTTTGGGAAGTAATTTTAAATGATCAAACAAAGGCGATAATGGTCGAAAAGTCAGGGCCATATTCCCGGTTAATTATCTTAAATTATTAAATCCTAAATTTTTAAGCTATGAAAAGAATCCTTTTTTTAATTCCCATCGTCCTGCTTTTTGTCTCATGCAATAAAAATGATGATGCAGACCTTACCTTCGAAGAGGTTATTGCCCAGGGAGGTGGTTTTGAACCAACCACAACTTCGGAGCAACCTGTGGATGAGGAGACTTCTGTAGAGATCATTAATGGGGAGGTCTGGAACTGTACCACCGTTACCTATGATGCCATGGCGGCAGGCGGTGGGAACAGCGGGTTCCCGCTCTTTAATCCCAATGCTTCGGTTATTTATCCGGGAAGTCTCCTGCAAGGCAAATCCCTGCGTCAAGCCACTCCTGACGTAATTGCTGTTGAAAGAGCCGGGGGTACTATTTCTTATGATCTTGTGAATGGAAACCTGTCCTCATTCTTCACAGTGGATCGGGTTACCAAAAGCAGTATAGGAAATGCCATGAACCAGATTATTGCTAATTCACCCCCTGATTTACCTGCTAATTTTACTTTCAACTACACCCAGGTGCAAAGTGAAAGTGCTCTGGCTCTGAAACTGGGTATCGACTATGAGAATGCTTTTCTCGATATCAAGTCTGATTTTGGTTTCAGCACAGGATCAACTTACAACCGGATACTTGTGGAACTTAACCAGAGTTTTTACACGATGAGTTTTGATATCCCCACAAGCCTGGACGGACTGTTTGCCCCTTCTGTAACACCTGCTGATCTGGCAAAATATGTGTACGAAGGTAATCCGGCAACTTATATATCGGATGTAACCTACGGAAGAATCTACTACATGCTGATAGAGTCCACATCTTCATATACCGAAATGGATGCAGCCGTTAGTGCTTCTTTCAGCGGGGTTGTTGCTTCAGCAAATGTGGATATCTCGGGGCATTCGCTTAATACATTAAGCAATCTTAAAATAAAAGTAATGGCATTTGGTGGTGAAGCCACAACTACCATGCTTACCATTGGAGAGAGTAATCTCAATAACCTGGTAAATCTGTTGGCCGAGTCAACAACTATTTCTACCGGTGTGCCCATAAGCTATGTGGTTAGAAGTGTTTATGACAACAGGATTGTGTCTGTTCAGCTTGCCACACAATATGATGTTACCAATTGCGATCCGGCTCCAGCAGGAGGCGAGCCCCCATATACAGCCCATTGGAAAGGTAATGTTCTTTCAAGAATGGGGCCTGTGGGCGCAGCCTTCTCAGGAGAGGGCACAGAGTTTTATCTCATCAACAAGGCTGGCGATCAATATATGGTAAGCAATGTGGGTTCTTTGGAAGGGCCATTCCCCATAAGTAATTTGGGTACAGGCACACCACCTTTTAACATTGGCGCTGCATGTCGCATTGATGGGAATCAGGTTGCCAGCAGCTGGACCATGGTCATTGATGTGACCGGATCTCAATATTCCTATCTGAGAGGAGATGGCTCCTGGAGTACACAAATTACGCCCATTTCAGAATTGGCAGTGGGTGCCAATCCTTTTGCGCTTAATGGCATTGGGGCCTTGTTTTTCAGACATAGAGACCCTAATGGTCCTCTGCAAAGATGGGTGTTTAACAAGGATGGCACCCATTATGCCCTTTACAGGAACAATCCAAATAGCTTTGGCAATGTGAATGAAGTAGCAGGTTCAGGTTGGCAATTACCATTTACTCCTGAAAAAGTCGGTGCAGGAATAGGATTTTTTCTTGGTGTAAATCGGTTTTTTATCGTGTTTAATCATACTGGTACTCAATACGCTGTGCACGGACCTTTATATGGAGCAGGACAAGAAAGCATAGGTCCGTTTGATCTTTAATTGATGCATTAGAATGCTTTACTCTCTATCGGTTGGGAGTAAAGCATTTTTTTGTAAATTTATAGTATGCTGTAATTCAGTACAATACTCATCAAACCAATGTAATCATGGGAAAAAACGTTGTTGTTGCTGTATTAGCTATTCTTCTTATTTCGGGGGTGAGTAAAGGGCAGACTGCCCGAATCGACAGCCTTCTGCAGGTTTACGCAAAACAGCCCGGCGACACCACTAAAATGGCCACCCTTACCCACCTGATCAATGCTTTTATGTATCGCGATCCGGACCGATCTATGGCTTTTGCCAGGGAAAAGCTTACCCTGGCCCGAAATCTTGAATTTAAAAGATGGGAGAGCCTTGCAAACTATCATATAGGAGTATTAAAGATCAACCAGGACCAGTTCGATTCAGCAAAAACCTATTTCAACCAGGCTTATCAATTGGCAATGACTATAAACGATACTTACCGGATAGTTTTAGCAGTAGATGGAATGTCTGGAACAAATCTGAAAAAGGGCAATTTTGCTGTCGCCGATTCACTTAACGATATCAACATTGCTATACTTAAGGAAAAAAATGATCAATACCGGCTGGCAACAGTTTATATAAAGAAAAGTCAGATCAACAAAAAACAGGGTAACTTTAATATCGCCTACAATTACGCCCTGGAAGCTTTACGGCTGATGAAAGAATTTGATAAGCCTGTTCGTATGGCCGATATTTTACTTCAGCTCGCTGTAATTGAACAGGAACTGGGGAATATTTCAGAAGCCATTGTTCATAGTAAGGAAGCCCTTCAGATATATAGTGCTCATAGTGATCTTATGTACCAGGCTGTCTTGCTGGGAAATCTTGGAGAACTGTTTACCATTCAGGGGAATTACAATGAAGCCCTGGATCTTTTAAAGGAAAGTGTTGCCAAAGCCGATAGCGCAGGCACCCTTACTATCAAAGCAGCTGCGCTCAATAGATTAGGAAATCTTTATATTTTACAGAATCGATACCCTCAGGCCCAAAAAGAACTTGATGATGCCCTTGAAATTGCTTCCCGTATTGGCGACTTGTCCGGAAAAGTCAAAATATTGAACACTCTGGGTTTATTATTCAATCAAACCAATAACCCGCAACAAGCTTTACAAAATTTAAACGAATCCATTCGTATTTCTGAGCAGCTTAATCTAAGACCGGATAAAAGCAAAGCCTATCTTGAACGATCCTTGAGCCATGAGAGTATGGGGATGAACCCACTGGCACTTTCTGATTTTAAAACTCACAAGCGATTGTCAGACAGTATTTTTGCTTCCGAAAAAATACAGCAAATAGATGAATTGCGTATCATTTATGAAACTGAAAAAAAAGATCAGGAAATAGAAATACAAAAATTTCAGATTGAATTGCTCGCCCAAAAAGAGAGAAATAACAGAAACAGAATTCTGCTTTTGACTATATTGCTGGTTTCGTCTGTTGTTACTGTTTTTATGGTTCAGGTTGCACTTCGACAGAAACTTAAGAGAAGAAAACTGGAGCATGAAATTACAAACAATATGCTTGCACTTAAAAAAAGGGAAATTACCGCGCAGATACTCCATATCGCTCAAAAAAATGACCTGTTGCAGGAGTTGAAAGAGATGATCCAGGAACTGAAAAGTGAATGTCCCAATAGCAATCTTCAAAAACGAATCATTAATAAAATCAATATTGATATCAATAGTGAGCGATCCTGGGAGCATTTCCAAACCTACTTTGAAGATCTTCATAAAGGATTCGATGAAAAGATCAGGAGTATTGCACCGGAAATATCTCAGGGTGAAATGCGTCTTATCGTCCTGCTGAAAATGAATCTGAGTTCACCTGAAGTGGCCAGTGTATTAAATATTTCGCAGGAGGGTATTAAAAAAGCAAGATACCGCCTGCGAAAAAAACTGGGCCTTGAAACTACCGAATCTCTTGAAGAGTTTTTGAATACTATTCGTGTTTCATAATGCAACAGTAATGCAGTAGCGACTTTCAGCTCGCCTCCGGACTTAAAAGCGAAGCTATGTCTTAGCCCGGACGGGAACTTAGAATCCCTCCGGGCTTTGCAAGTCATCCGTTGGCGACTTTCAGCTCGCCTCCGGACTAAACAATGTGCTGTTTAATTGTGTTGCAATAAACATAAACAACAATTTAAATTTACAACCATGGGTATTTCGAACCTGATAAATATGAAGTGCCTGGATGTTTTTATGAGTTCATTAGCGCCGGACAAGTGTAAAACCATCCAGTCAAAATTGCAGAAAACGCCAATTGCGAAGCATCCACTGATGGGTTGGGATATCGTTTCTGAGCAAAGATGTTTGCATGATAAAGTGTTGGAAGGCAGACTATCAGATATTAGTATATTGAAAAAATTGAAAAGGAAATTCGAATGGAATATCTCTGTTCCTGAAGTGTTGGCTACGAAATACGATGCACTGGTGCTTACCGATACAAGCAAGATTATTCAATGGGTAAATGATGGATTTTATTCCATGACAGGATACAATGCTGACGAAGCCATTGGACAAAGCCCAAGGTTTCTGCAAGGTCCTGCAACATCTCCGGAGTCGCAAAAGACATTTAAAAAGGGTTTTGCCTCAGCCGAGCCCTTTTCAGGAGAGGTCATCAATTACAGAAAAGATGGTGAAATTTATGCTTGCAAACTAACGATTTTTCCAATAAGAAATGCTGATGATTTGATAGTCAATTACCTTGCTCTGGAGAATGAGTATGTTATATAATAGTCAACAAGTGTCTTTTAAATGATAATAAAGCGTTTTCCTCCTGGCTTCCATGCCTCTGTCTGAGTTGACCTATCACTGCCTTACCTGGCTCAGGAGCATACGTCATGTCCCAAGGAGTAAATCCTCCGGTGACGACTCTTAGCTCACCTCAATGCCCTCGTAGCCTGGCGACTTCAAGTTCGCCTGGCGACTGAAAATGAAGCCTTAGCCCGGGCGGGAGCCTGGAGTCCCGGCCGGGCTTGATGCATCGTTGGGTGGCTACTTTAGAGAATGAGTATATTGCATAGGTGGCAATTTTTAATCATCCAATCGTGTATCAATTGCGTTTTAATCGGTCGGTTCATAATTTTATCCGTATTGTAACAGAACGGTTGAGTTCAAAAGCTGCTCTTGAAAAGGATGGCGGGCCAAATAAGGTGGAAGGATTATTGGAAAAAG
>RECE01000174.1 GCA_007694165.1 Bacteroidota bacterium | reverse complement strand
TTTCTTTCTTCTGCTTTTTGCTTGATCAAAAAGCAGCAAAAAATCAAGGCTTCGGATATTTTCCGACAAGTCTGAAGCTCACTTCGCTGGAAGTTTGAATGTTCCGCAAAACTTACTTAAAGAGCATCTGCTTATGATTTCTGCTTTTGCGAAACTGCAAACTTCCCAAAAAGCTCCGTTTCACTTCGACTTGTTACCGGAAAAAATCCAAGGCCGAAGAACGCATTGTACAATATTCATTGCCAACAGACGAAAAGTAGGTGGACGATGTAGTTTCTAATTTAAAATGGGTGTCTTATCCGGAAAACTGGTGCTTTCAGAATTGACTTAGCATTGAATTAAAATTTATACATAAGCCATCATCCACTGGCCAAGATTTAGTTTTGAAATCTGAACTGAATCCATTTTAAACCTTAAACTTCCTGAAAAAACCTGCCATATTTTCGGCGGCTTCACCTACAGTGCGGAATTCCATGGGCAGCTCGGTTTTGATCTTCTCGTTGGAGAAGCGGTAGTTGCTGTTGGCACTTCGTGCGGTTTCCCTGGTGATAAGCGGGTTGGAACCCATAACGATGCTGCGGGCTTTTTCCATTCGCCAGGCAATTTCACTGAGGAATTTTCCTGCTTTGAAAAAAGGGGGTTTCACCTCTGCATGTTTGGCAATGAGTTGAAAGAGTTCCCGGTAACTGATGTTTTCACTGTTGAGAATAAATCTTTCATTGACAATGTTTTTCTCCATAAGCAGTCTCATAGCAATGGCCACATCACGGGCATCCACGAATCCGGTGGCACCGCTGCTGTAAAAACGCAGTCCGTTTTTTACCGTGGTAAACAGCCTTGCACTTGATCGGTTGGGGTCTCCGGGGCCCAGGATTACCGATGGATTTACAATCACCACATTCAGCCCTTCTTCGGAGCCTCTCCAAACTTCGCGCTCGGCACCAAATTTACTGATGGAATAATAGGAGTTTTTTTGTGAGGTTTTCCAGATTAGCGATTCATCTACCCATGTACCCTTGTCGGGCCGTCCCACGGCAGCAATGCTGCTGCAATGGCAGAGCTTTTCCACCCCCTCCAGCAAACAGGCATTTACCAGGTTGGCAGTTCCTTCGATGTTGATTTTCAGCATCTGGGGGCGTTCAGAGGGCACAAAAGAAACCACTGCGGCACAATGGTAAACTTCTTTTACTCCCTCAAGGGCTTCCCGGATACTGAAAATATCCGACACGTTGCCATCTACCCATTCTACCAAATCCAGCTGGTTGCCACCCGGGTTGTAATACTCAAATACCTTCTCAATAATATCCGTATTGCTCTCTTTACGTTTCAGGGCACGCACTTTTTTACCCGCTGCTGTTAATTCATAAAGCAGGTGCGTTCCTACTAGTCCTGTTCCTCCGGTCAATAATATCATGGTGCAAACCTAATGTTTTTAATGGAATTTTACCGCACCGCTGTATCAATACAACTGCAATTTGCGGCCAAACGAAATTAACAGAAAAATGTGTATCTACCATAAAGTAAAGTTGCAGGATTATCCTGTTGGTGATTTTCTGGTACTATTTAACAGAACCCTTGAAGGAATGTTGTAGCCTGATGTTGAAAATAATACCTGAAAATTGTGCGTATTTACCGTTTAGTGTGTAATTTTGGGAATTGCTTAAAAATGCAGGTGTTTTGCATGTGTAATGAAATGAACTTTATCCCTTTTTAAACAAATTTTAAAAAAGTAATGTACATCCGAAAACTTGCCAGTACTGATTTTTTTGACAATATTTATTGCCGTTGACTTTAGTCAACTGACAATCCTGAGTTAAAACTGACGGCAATAGAATAGAAGCACGATATGATAAAAGCTTATTACTGGAAAGATTGCTGATATTCAAAAAATAGCAAGCAGCATTTAACAAGGAAAACCCAAATGAATAATTGATTATAATCTAACACTGAACCCGTTTATGAATTTTGTAGAAGAATTGAAATGGAGGGGCATGATTCACGATATGATGCCCGGAACAGAAGAGCAATTGTCTAAAGAGATGACTACTGCATATGTGGGTATTGACCCCACAGCCGATTCACTCCATATTGGTCACCTGGTGTCTATTATGATGCTGAAACACCTGCAGATTGCAGGGCACAAACCCCTGGCCCTGGTGGGCGGTGCTACCGGTATGATTGGTGATCCCAGCGGAAAAAGCCAGGAGCGCAATATGCTTTCAGAGCAAGAGCTAAATCACAATGTGGAGTCCATTAAAAACCAGCTGAACAAGTTCCTGGATTTTGAAAGTGGCGACAACAAAGCCGAGATGGTGAACAACTACGACTGGATGAAGGACTTTTCTTTCCTGGGATTTCTGCGTGAAATAGGTAAGCATATCACCGTTAATTATATGATGGCCAAAGATTCGGTAAAAAAACGGATCAGTGGAGATGCACGTGAAGGGCTTTCCTTTACCGAATTTACCTATCAGTTGGTGCAGGGATACGACTTTTTATATTTATACCAGACCAAAAACTGCAAATTGCAGATGGGGGGTTCTGACCAGTGGGGGAACATTACCACCGGCACCGAACTTATCCGCAGGAAAACCAGTGGGGAAGCCTTTGCCCTTACCTGCCCGTTGATTACCAAAGCCGATGGCGGCAAATTTGGGAAAACAGAAAAAGGCAATATCTGGCTCGATCCCAGATATACCACTCCTTATCACTTCTACCAGTTCTGGCTCAACTGCTCTGATACAGATGCAGAAAAGTACATTAAAATTTTTACCCTGTTTTCAAAGGAAGAAGTAGATGGACTGGTTGAAGAACATAAACTACAACCTCATTTGCGTAGTCTTCAGAAAGCTTTGGCCAAAGACATCACCATAAGGGTGCACAGTGAGAAGGACTATGAAACTGCGCTGGAAGCCACCGAAATATTGTTTGGAAAAGGGACCACCGAAACGCTCAGAAATCTTCCCGAACAGGTTTTGCTGGATGTTTTTGATGGGGTGCCCATGTTTACCATTGCCAGGGCCGAACTGGAAGCGGGGATGAATATCGTGGATTTCCTGGGAGGTGATCTGCAGGTACTTAAATCAAAAGGGGAAACCCGCAGAGCTTTGAAAGAAGGAGGCATTAGCATCAATAAAGATAAAGTGGGAGAAGATTTCGTGGTGGACACCTCTTCTTTGCTCAACAACAAATACATCCTTGCCCAGCGGGGGAAGAAGAACTTTTTCCTGATTAAAACCGACTGAGGATTTGCCTGGAACCGGCACTCTCGCTGAAAAAAATGGTTTCTTTTTATGATAACCTAAGCGATGGGAGACGGTGAAAGGAAAAAATGGACCGCATTTTTTCAACCCCAAAAAATACAAATATGACAGCAAAACAAAAATTATTTACCATTTTCAGCCCGATTTTGCTTACGGCGCTGCTTTTCAGCTCCTGTGAAAGGAAACCGGCAAGTCTTTTCCCCGAAGGGAAAGATATTTTCGGGTTGGCAACCCTCATTGAGTTGCAGGGCGATGAAACCACCGTGGTGCTCAATGATTATTTCCATTCTGCTTCGCTGGCGAACATTGATTCTGTGACCACCCACCCGTCCCTGCGTGGCAGGCTTTCGGGCGACAGGGAGATGTTGCATCTCAGAGTACGTAATCTCAATGTGCCCCAGTTGACTGAAGTGGTAGTTTGGATGAAGGGGACCCCCTACAGCCTGGTTACCCGTAAGTCGGTGCGTGAGGAGTATACTTTCCGCTTCGAACCCGAAGAAAGAAGATACCGGTCGGTGGCCATAAGAGGGGAAATGTCGGACTGGAATCCGGTGCCCATGACCCTGGTGGACGGAGTATGGCAAGTGACTTTAAGCCTCAACCCCGGACGGTACCAGTATCTGCTGGTGGCAGATGGCAGAGATATGCTCGATCCCGCCAACCCGCTCAACATATCCAATAATGCCGGAGGGTTTAACTCACTTATTGAAATAGGAAATCAGGATCCATCAAAGGCTCCGCGCCTTTATGCCAACCGTCACCATAGAAACACCATCGAAATTCAACTGGTAAATGACCCCAAAAAGATTATCGTGCTGTGGCAGAATTTTCGCCTTCCCCCGGAAAACGTGATTGTGGAAGGAAGTACACTGAAGGTGATAGTTCCCGGCGATGCTCACCGGAAGGAAAGAAGCTTTATCAGGGTATTGGCCGCAGGGGGAAATTCCCTTGCCAACGACTTGTTGATTCCCCTGCAAAAAGGGAGGCCGGTAATGAATCCCGATCTTTTGACCCGCGAAGATCGCGAGGCAACCATCATGTACTTCCTGATGGTAGATCGCTTTCGCAATGGCAACCCCGATCGCGACGATCCTGTTGATGACCCGGAAGTGGCACCCAGAGCCAATTTTCATGGCGGAGACCTTGATGGGGTGCTGGAAAAGATTGAAGATGGCTACTTCACGGATCTGGGAGTGAATGCCGTTTGGTTTTCTCCCATTACACAGAATCCGCTGGAAGCCTATATCGAATTTCCTGAACCCAAAAGAAAATACACCGGATACCATGGCTACTGGCCCATCACACTTACTACCATCGACCACCGGTTTGGCGATGACCAGGTGATGGAGCAGTTGGTGAAGTCAGCTCATAAGAGAGATATCAGTGTGCTGATGGATTTTGTGTCCAACCATGTTCACAAGAACAATCCCCTTATCATCGATAATCCTGAGTGGGCAACAACCCTTAACCTTCCCGATGGCAGGCAAAATATCCGCATCTGGGATGAACACCGCCTTACAACCTGGTTTGACGATTTCCTTCCCAGTTTAGACTTCTCCCAGCCTGAAGTGATCCAAACCATGGTTGACAGTGCCTTTTACTGGATCGACAGGTTTGGTTTGGATGGATTCAGGCATGATGCCACCAAACATGTTCCGCTGGAATTCTGGCGCGCTCTTACCCAAAAACTGAAGGAAGAAAAAATGTTTCCGGAAAACTTCCGCCTCTTTCAGATTGGTGAAACCTTCGGAAGCCATGATTTAATTTCCAGTTATGTAGGATCAGGGATGATGGATGGAAAATTCGATTTTAACCTGTACTGGGATGCCAGGGCTGTTTTTGCCATTGATGATGAGCCTTTTGAAAGACTTGATTACTCTTTGCACCAGAGTTTCAGTTACTATGGTTTTCAGAATCTGATGGGCAATATTACCGGCAATCATGATATGCCCCGTTTTATCTCACTGGCTGGTGGCGATCTCGGATTTGATGAAGATGATACCGAACCGGGCTGGGAAAGAGAAATAGGGGTTGGAGATCCGGTAGGATACAAAAAACTCTCTTCTCTCACTGCTTTTATCATGACCATCCCCGGAGTGCCGGTAATATATTATGGTGATGAAATAGGATTGCCCGGCGCCAATGATCCTGACAGCCGCAGGCCCATGATTTTTGAGAATCTTACACCCAATCAGCTGCAGGTTAGAGAAACCCTCAAAAAGCTTACCCGCCTCAGGAGCTCAAACCTGGCTTTTGTGTATGGTGACTTCAATACCCTTGAAGCTTCTGATGAGATTTATGCATACGCGCGCACCTATTTTGACAACCGTGCCATAGTGGTTTTCAATAAAAGCAACGAATCGCGCAGCGTTACCCTGGATTTGCCCACATGGTTTCGTGGGGTAGACTACCAGGTGCACTTTGGTGCAGCTACTAATGTAGAATCCAGCAGGCTTGAAGTATCACTTCCGCCAAATAGCTTTGAGATTTTAACGTATAAAAAAAAGCAGTAATTAACTGAAGTTGTTCGAATTTAACACATTGTATTATGCCGAATAAAAGAAAAACCATAGCCCTGGTAGCACACGATAACAGGAAAAAGGAACTGGTTGAATGGGCTGACTGGAACCGGGATGCATTGCTCAATCATGACGTAATATGCACGGGTACTACCGGTAAGATCATCGAAGAAACCCTTACCTCCAAACTCACCCCAACGGAAATGAGAGATTTCAGGCTTACCAGGCTTAAGTCGGGGCCGCTGGGAGGTGATCAGCAGCTGGGCTCGCTGATTGTGGATGGCAAAATTGACATGATGGTCTTTTTCTGGGATCCCATGCAGCAACAGGCACATGATGTGGATGTGAAAGCATTGTTGCGCATTACGGTGTTGTACAATGTTCCCACTGCCTGCAACAGAGCCACAGCCGACTTCCTGATTTCTTCAGGATTGTTTGATAAAGAATATCTGCCTAAACCTATGAATGTGGATGACTATCTCAACCGGGTAATTGATATTTAATTTCCCTGTGAAGAATAGTAATTGGATTATCGGTTTTTTGTTTGTACAGTTTACTATGCTGTATTTTACCCAACTATTTTAAAATTTAACACTATCAACAATGAAAAAAAGGATGTTTGAATTATCAAAAAATGCAGGAATAGTGACTTTTGCAATGTTGCTGTTGTTTGCTGTTTCATGCGCGGGCCCTCAGAGACCCTCCGACGATGTGGAAGTGCTGGTAAGTACTGTGTCGCACCCTGAATGGAGCAAAAACGCCAACTTGTACGAAGTTAATGTAAGGCAGTTTACTCCCGAAGGTACTTTCAATGCTTTTGCTGAGCATCTTCCCCGCCTCAAAGAGATGGGTGTGGATATTCTATGGTTTATGCCCGTTACACCCATTGGCGAAATAGAGCGCAAAGGGACACTGGGCAGTTATTATTCGGTGAAGGATTACACGGGTATCAATCCCGAGTTCGGCACCATGGAAGATTTTAAAAACCTGGTGGAAAAAATTCATGGGATGGGTATGTATGTCATCGTGGACTGGGTGGCCAATCATACTGCCTGGGACCACCCCTGGACAGAGAGTAATCCTGAGTTCTATTATCGTGATGCCGATGGCAATGTAACGCCTCCCCACGATACAGACTGGTCGGATGTGATTCAGCTGGATTATGATAACAAAGAACTTTGGGATGCTATGATTGGTGATATGCGTTTCTGGCTTGAGGAAGCAAATATTGATGGTTTCCGTTGTGATGTTGCCTATATGGTTCCCACTGAGTTCTGGAACATGGCCCGTCAGGAGCTGGAAAAGGTAAAACCCATCTTTATGCTGGCCGAAGCAGACCATCCTGAGCTCATGGAGCACGCTTTTAATGCAGGGTATTCATGGACTTCGCATCATGCCATGAACAGCATAGCCCGTGGCGACCAAAATGTGAGTGCGCTGGATAACTATTATTTTGGTAAGCCCCTGGAAAATGAGGACCAACAAGAGAAAGAAGTGCAGGCTGTTACTTATACTTTTGACAGAAGTGTAAGCCATTACCCCATCGGAACCTATAAAATTAACTTTATTGATAACCATGATGAAAACTCATGGGCAGGAACAGTAAAGGATCGCCTGGGAGACGGCAAAAACGCTTTTGCTGTTATGATTTTCACCGTTAATGGCATGCCGTTGTTGTATAACGGACAGGAAGCCGGCCTTGACAAAATGCTTGAATTTTTTGAAAAAGATGAGATCGACTGGAGCGATTTGAGTTATGAAGAATTCTATGCCACCCTGATCAGGTTCAAGCATGAGAACAAAGCTTTGTGGAATGGCCTCGAAGGCGGTGCCATGAAAAGAGTGAATACCAATGATGATCTCAATGTTTTTTCTTTTACACGCAAGAAAGACAATAATAAAGTATGGGTGGTCTTGAACCTTTCCGATCAACCCCGCAGGGTTGAGTTTACTGCAGGCGATTTTGCGGGTGAATACAATCTCTTGTTTAGCGAGGATAAAGTGTCTGTAAATACTGATTATTCGCTGGAGATGGAAGCCTGGGGATACAAGGTGTTTTACAGATAAGCTGTCTAAATCTGGTCCGCTTGTTATTAAGGCCGGGAAAAATGCAGAAAAGCGAATTCCTTATTGTTAGGGATTCGCTTTTTAATTATATAATAAGGTCAAAAGTTATTGCAATCTGTAGCAGGCGTGGGTAAAGTTCTCAAGAAAGTCGAGGCACTGGATTTTTGCTTCAATAAATCCCATGTGTCCTACATTTCTCAAAATGAGAGAGTAAGCAGTTTCTGTAAGGGCCATTTGCACCCAGATATTTTCAAAAGGAACACGGCTGTCTTTCTGCCCTGCAATAAACATAACCGGGAAAGAAGCGTTGATAAGCACATCCAGCGTGCTGGAGCGATCACGCATCCCTTTTTGCGCTGCCAGGATTGCTTCCGGCTTCATATTATTTGCTTCGTCAATCAGGTTTTGTATTTCACTTTGGTATAGGTCTTTTGTTTCTGTAGCAAATAATTCGGGAATAAAACTCAGCAGGTAGCGTGTATGGTTTTTTTGAATGGCCTCAATGGCTCTTTCTCTTGATTGTTTGGACTCTTCACTGTCAGCCAGTGATGTGCTGTGAAACAAACCGAGTCCTTTCAGCATGCGCGAATGCTTTCTTGCAAAAGCCAATGAAACATATCCACCCATAGAATGCCCGATTATAACCGATGTGGAAATATTCAGGTGGTCAAGTACCGCTTTTACACAATCTGCCATCAGGTCCATAGAATGCGTCTCTTCTAAAACACTGCTTTTCCCATGACCGGGCAGGTCAATCAAAATCAGCCGAAAACTTTTTGAGAGTGTATCCTTAAAGTCATCCCATATTTTGAGAGATTCGGTAAACCCATGCAGCAAAACCAAGGCTTTGCCACTACCACACTCTTCAAAGTGTATTCTCCCCATTTTAAAATCTATAGACATTTTAATTCTTTTAATGATTGATTTGTTTCAATTAATCACTTTTAGAAGATAAAGGTAATTAAAATTTTTATTTCAAAGTAAAAAAATGTCTTTTTGTTTATTTTTTATAACTTTATACGCCTTATATTTTGTCATTAGTCCTAAATTCATTGTTTTTGCTTTCTACATTTTACAAGAGGAAAAATGCATAAGAATCCTACGGTCAAAAGATGATTGAAATAGTTACACATGCATGTTCTCTCAAACGGAAGAGACGATTATCAACCTAATACTGTTAACTGAATTATTTTCTGATGCAAGAACCTGTTTCCCGAAAAATTCATATCATTGATGATGATCCTCATACAATCCAGGTGTTGGAGCATATACTGAAGAATAAAGGCTATCATATAAATAGTTCATTGTCAGGAATGGATGCCTTCAATGCTTTCAAATCCTATACCCCTGATCTGATTCTTCTTGATATCATCATGCCTGAAATGGATGGCTACCAGGTTTGCCGATTGCTGAAGAATGACAGGATTATGGTGAATATTCCGGTTATCTTTATTACCGCTTCTCATGATACATCAGAGCTTGTAAAGGGCTTTGATGCAGGTGCTGTGGATTTTATTTCCAAACCCGTTAACCGGGCTGAGCTCCTGGCAAGAGTTAATACCCATCTTGAACTCAAGATGTCCAGAGATATCATTGAGTCGAAGAACATGGAATTACAGCTGGAAGTTGAAACCAGAAAAGAACTGGAAGAGAAGTTTAAAGCCTTGTCGGAAACTGCTTTTGAGGCAGTTGTTTTTATGCAAAACGGCAATATAATCGAGGGTAATAAAGCTGCCTTTGAACTTTTTGGTATTCAGAAAACCGGATCGGGTTTTCCTTCTGTATTTTCTTACACCGACGAAAAAGGTACGGAATTGCTAAGAAAAATTCTTCAAACCCAGGGGGGGAGCGGGCCATGGGAGATGGTTTTTTATAATGCCGAAAAAAAACCATTTTATGGGTTGGTACAATACCAGACGTTGAACTATAAAGGGGAGAATGTTAATGTATTAGCCATCAGGGATATTACCCGGCAGAAAGAAATGGACAAGGAAATTTTTAATGCTATCCTGGAGGCAGAGGAAAAGGAAAGAAAAAGATTCTCGCGTGATATGCATGACGGTTTGGGGGCTTTGCTTTCTACTTTGAAAATTTACACCGGATTGTTGCAAAAGGATAATAAGACTCCCCAGGAGAAGGAATTGCTTCTTTTTGAGATGAAAGATACCATCAATAAGGCTGTAGAGTCGGCGCGTACCATTGCCAATAATTTAATGCCCAGCGTATTGATGGATCATGGTTTGTTAAAAGCACTGAGGTCCTTTACCGAGGCTTTGAACAAGACAAAAATAATTAATATCAGATTTTTGTATCCTGAGAGCAGTTTTTACGTAAACACAAATACGGAGATCCATATTTACCGAATTGTGCTTGAACTTGTCAACAACACCCTTAAGCATGCGCGTGCCCAGAATATTTATATGGAGATAGATGTAAAGGAAAATGTATTAATGCTTGATTATAAGGATGATGGTAAGGGTTTCGCCTTTCAGGAAACCTATGATACCAAAAGTGGGAGCCAGGGGTTGAAAAATATTTTGAGCAGGATTAATTTTATGGATGGCGAAGGAAAATTTGAGTCAGAACCTGGAGCTGGTCTTCACTTTTATTGTAAAGTTCCCGTTTAAAAAAAAGGTTTTGATCGTTATGTCATAAATATTTATCGTTACATTTGTAACCACGAGTTATTACCGCCAGGTTACATAGGTTGTCTAATTGCTTTTTTAAAAGATAAATCAAAAGGGTTTAATTCAGGATGGATAAAAATAAGAAACTTCAGATAATGATTGTCGAAGATCAGCATATCTTCAGGAAAGGACTGATAATGCTGCTCAAGGAAATTCCCGCTGTAAGTATTTTTGGAGAAGCCTCCAATGGCGAGGAATTTCTGCAAATGATCGAAAAGGAAAGACCCGACATTGTATTCATGGACATTCAAATGCCTGTGATGAATGGCATAGAGGCTACCAAACAAGCTCTCGATCTGTATCCCGGGCTAAAAATTGTTGCCATCAGTATGTTTGGCGATGAAGAATACCTGGTGAGCATGATCGAAGCCGGAGTGAAAGGATTTTTACTCAAAACAGTGGAAGAGTATGAGCTGCAAAAAGCCATTGATTTGGTTGCTGACAATAAAAACTACTTTTCTGATGAATTGCTCCCGGTTTTGACCAATTCTCTGGTGAACAGAAAAAGCAAACCCGAAAATGCGGAACCGGAGCTTAAGGAGGATCTTACCAAAAGAGAGGTTGAAGTTCTGGACCTAATATGCAAGGGATACACCATTAAAGAAATTGCTGACCAACTGTTTATCAGTCAGCGCACGGTGGATGGGCACAAAGCCAACCTGTTCAGAAAAACCGGTGTCGACAGCAGTGTTAAGCTTGTAACTTTTGCCATCAAGAACAGCCTTTACAAGCTTTAATACTTCTTGTATCAATTATCAGCAATCCTTTATCATTTCGCAGCTTACCTCGTTTTCTGACTTCCTGCCTTCCATATAGTCATCTATGTTTTTCAATGTGGTTTGTGTAATTTGTACCATGCTCTCTTTGGTAAAGAACCCCTGGTGAGCGGTAACCAGTACATTGGGAAAAACCATCAGCCTTGAGATTTGCTCATCACGAATAATCGTTTCTGATAAATCTCTGAAGAACAACTTCTCTTCTTCTTCGTATACATCTATGGCCAGATTTCCCAGTTTTTCATCCCGAAGAGCATCTATTACGGCAGATGTATCTACCAGTTTTCCCCGGCTGGTATTTACCAGCATAGCCTCTTTTTTCATCAACGAAAGGCTGTTTTTGTTGATAATATGGTGTGTTTCAGGTGTAAGGGGGCAGTGCAGGCTTACAATATCTGATGATTTCAGCACTTCCTCAAGAGAAGTGTATGTAACTCCCAGTTGCTTAAGTTCTTCTGAAGGATATTTGTCGTAGGCAATGATGTTGGCTCCCATGCCATTCATGATTTTGCAAAAAGCTTTGCCAATCTGTCCTGTTCCGACCACGCCAACGGTTTTTCCATGAATAATAAAGCCATTGAGGTTTACCAGTGAAAAGTTTCCATCGCGCACCCTGTTGTAAGCTTTGTGTGTTTTTCTTGCCAGGGTCATAATCAGGGCCAATGCGTGTTCGGCCACCGCTTCAGGAGAATAAGCCGGCACTCGCAATATACGGATGTTTTGCTTTTTGGCTTCCTTGAGGTCGACATTGTTAAACCCTGCACAGCGCAGAGCTACCAGTTTAATGTTGGCTTCAGCCAGCAATTGTAGTGTCTCGGCATTTATGCGATCGTTGACAAATACACAAACACCGTCAAAACCCTTTGCCAGGTTCACCGTTTGTGGGCGAAGACGATTTTCGAAATATTCAAATGTATGTTGGGTGTTGGCTTTTTCAAAGAATTGCTTGTCGTAAGCTTGAGTGGAAAATACTGCTATTTTTGCCATAGTTTTATATCGTTTTGTGTGGAATAATCATACAGGAATAAGAAAAAAGTACTTTAGTTTCCTTATCCTCTCTGATTTGATTAACAGTAATTATCCGCGAATGTTTGGTGGTTCACAACGGGAAGAATAAAAAAAGCTGCCATTGTGGGGCAGCTTTAATGAGTTTTGAAGATGGTGATTTTTCAGGCATATCTGCTAATGCAAATTGTCTGTTTTTCTACCATTACTTCTTTGCTTCAAAATGTTGTTCCAACAAACGGGCAACATACTTTCCAATAATATCAAACTCAAGGTTAACAATACTCCCTTTCTTAAAATCGCCAAAATTGGTGTGATCGTAGGTATAGGGTATAATGGCTACCGAAAACATGTTGGGTTCTGAGTCTACCACCGTAAGGCTTACCCCGTTTACAGAAATAGAACCCTTGTCAACGGTAATGTTTTTTGGGCCCGGATCGTATTCGAAATAAAATTTCCAGCTGCCATCAAACTCTTCTACTTTTGTGCAAACGGCTGTCTGGTCTACATGGCCCTGTACAATGTGTCCGTCCAGGCGGCCATCAATGCGCATGCAACGCTCAAGATTGACCCGGTATCCTTCTTTCCAGCCACGCATGTTGGTCTTGTCCAGGGTTTCCTGGATAGCTGTTACCGTGTACTGATTTTTTTCTTTGTCAACATGCACAGTGGTTAGGCAAACACCATCGTGGGCCATACTCTGGTCAATTTTTAATTCTTTGGCAATGGGGGTTTCAATGGTGAAATGAATATTTCCTCCTTCTCTTTCTATTTTCGCAACATTGCCGGTAGCTTCTACTATTCCTGTAAACATAATTCACGTATTTTTTTAAGGTTAAAACTGTATTGCCTGGATTCGTTTTTCACGAATTATTCATCACTTTCTTTATCTTGCTTCTCAATATAAAGGAATTGATCGCCGGTAAGTTCAACAATGGTTCGCAACCACCATTCGGGGTATTCAGGGTGCTCTACAATGGGATATTTGCCCCATTCGTTGGTGAGAAATACACCGTTTTCTTCCTTTTTAATGTTGCCATCCAGGTATTTAACCATCAGGAACCGGAAGAGTTGTTCCCACCTTTCAACAGTATAGTTGCCCATGGAAACTGAAAAACTGGTAAGAAAGTCTTTGGCCAGCTCAGGGTCTTTGTTGTATAGTTCCATTGCCGCTTTGTCAATGGCGGGCACAAATTCACGGAAACTGTTTTCCAGTTCTGCCTGAACCTTCCGTAAGTCGTCAATTTTGAGGCTGTATCTCAGGTAAACCAAATGTGACACTTTGTTGAAAACCCAGAAAGCAGCATCTTCCCTGTATTCCAGAATGCTTCCGTAACCTTCACGGAATGTATCGGGTGCCCTGCGGATACCCGCATACATGGGTACATATACTGAGGTATTTGTGTCGTCAACACCAAACCAGATAATGCCACCAATGGGGCCGGGGTAATCTTTGCGCGATTGGGTAATAAATGAAAATCCTGTTTGCTGGGTCGCGGTGGTGCGCTCATGGAAGTATGTTTTACCATCTAACTCCCAGGTAAGCGGACGCCAGCGGTAGGGTTTGCCCCATGGTCCTGCTCCAATGTCCTGGGTGAGGTCGAAATCAGTTCCCTGCAAATAGTCTCTTTTGAAGTTGATCAAATCGGCAACCGATAGTTTTCTTTCGGGTTTTACCCAAAGAGGCATGCGGTTGGTTAAATCGTAACCCATGGCGTAGTCCATGTATTGGTCCATGCCCGGAGTTACTTCTTTGAACATGCTCCATACTCTTGCCTCGCAAAACCGGGCAGCGCCGAAATCGATGGGAGCATACACATCAGAGAAGCTGAACTCCTCATCAGGTCCGTCGAAATAGTTCTTGCGGCGGGCAAAATCTATCACGTCGTGGGCATATATAACCCTTACATCGGGCTGATGCAACCTGTCGAACTGCTGGTTGGTAATGGAAATATTGCCATCGGCCAGCGGAAATGTCATGATGCGGGCATGGTTGGCATGGGCCGAGATGTATCCGTCGGGGATGCGCTTGGCAACCCATACTGCTCCTCTGTCTGCATTGTAACTTTCTTTTTTGCGGCGGTCATACTGGAGATTGGTTCCTTTGCCAATGATTTCCATAATCCAGACTTCATTGGGGTCGGCAATGGAGAAAGATTCTCCCCAGCTGTAATATCCGTATTTTTCGGACAGCTCGCCTATGATGCGGATGGCATCGCGCGCTGTGGGTGCGGTCATCAGTGCATATTGCATGAGTCCTGTGTAATCGATACCTCCCAGGGTATCGAACAATTCGGTATGTCCCACAAAAGTGCTTTCACCAATGGCAACCTGCTTTTCATTGATATAACCCACTACCTGGTAGGTGGATTCGGGCAGGGGAATGCGGGCCAGAGGCTTGTGGCTGCCTCTGTAATAAGCCTGAAAATAAGAGCCCGGCTCTTTGGGCCCTCCTTCAAAGAAATACAATTCGCCATACCTGATGTGCGAGTCTGCTGCGTAACTAATCATGGAAGAACCATCTGCAGATGCGCCGGGTGTTACAAGGTAACTGGTGCAGGGCATTCCCGGTATAGCCAAAATTAAGAAAATGGCAAATGAAAAAATGAGTTTCCGGTACATAAAAAATTTGCTTGGTTTATAAAATTCTTTTCCCCGCAAACCTACACAAAATTTTTCAAAACCATACCGGTTTACCACCGCAAGATGGTTTGAAATACTCATTCTGCAAACAGAAAAAAAGCTGTCCCATAAGGGGCAGCTTTTTTGATTATACAAGAAATGTTGATGGATTAGAGAATCCTTCTTAAACGCAGGAAAGTAAACAACAAGATGAGACCCATACCCACAATAAGTGACCAGTGTCCCAGTGGAACAGGAGTAGGATCGGGGTCCGGATCCGGATCGGGAATAATACCGGTAAATCCTTCTGCACCAATGAAAACCCAGGAGTCTAAAACCCTATCGCCTGCATCAGCAATTGCCAGTTTAATGGTATTGGTTTCACCGGGTATTACCGCGCCCTCAACAACCAGCACAGTGGTAAAACCGTCCATCTCGGTGCAATAGATGGGTTCAGTAAGATCACTGTGGAAAGGATCGTTGTTGATATATAAATCACTGTTTAGTCCCAGATTGATAGTGTTAATGGTAATGGGATCTTCAGTTCCGGGAGTCAGGGCAATGTTTACTCCATTGAGAAAAAATCCAAAAACATCATTAAATCCACTTCCAACATATTCATTGTATTCATCAGAACCAAACACAAACTGGATAAAGATTTGATCAAAAGTGGGTACAAACTCAAATTCCAGGATGGTTGCATCCAAGGTGCTTTGGGGAATTAAATTGTTTAAGTCGGAATCTCCCGGCAGGTTCAATACTCCGGATATACCACTGGAAATATTGGGTCCAATGGCATTAGCAATAAATCCTGAGCTTAAAACAATCCCACTTTCAATAGAAATCCCTGCATTGATTCCCCCGGTGAAAATTCCTGCCGAAGCATCTATACCTTCTGTCCCCTGGAAATTTATCAGGTTGTACGACAGGATATCCTCTCCGAGAATGTTTTCAATCAGGTGGTTGGCTGTAAGAGTGGTGCCATCCACAGGTTGCATCACAAAGCTGGGGCAGCTCAATTCTTTGTCAACTTTCATCAATCGCTTGGGTCCTTCACTTTCCCTTTGTTGGGCAAATGCTGCCAGTACAAAAAGCGATAATACCAGAGTCATTAGTTTTTTCATAAGTATTGGTTTTAAGTAAATAAAAAAAGTTTGTTTTGTTAAGTAGAATAAATACGTTCGTTTGACATCAAAAATACCCATTACGCCAATAATTATCTGCCTGGGTTTGTCCGGATAAATTAATATGAACTTTTTTCTCGCCTAAATAGCACTTTATCAACAAATTGCAGTTTTTGAAATCTCCTCAATTATTTGTACAGATAAACTTAAAAGAACTTTTAGCTTGTTTATGTCGACAATATGATGCAATTTGTTTATCTTTAAGGTAGATTGAAAGTATTATATTCAAATTGCGACAGGATGAGTGAAAACAATTCAGCTGTAAAAGCTTTTGCCGTAAAGAAGGGTCTGAAATCTTTTTTACAATTGTATAGTAACCCGGGGATATGCAAGGCAAAAAAAACGGCTCATTGTGAGAGACGAAAATTAACAAAATCAACAAAATGAAAAATTCACCTGATTTATAGTAACCATTTGAATCCATAGTTTTAGCCTAATGAAGAAAGACTTATATCCTATAGGTCTGGCTGAAATTTGTTAAAGATGCATTTAAATGTTCAGAATATAAAAGCCGAATCTTGATAATACTGAACCAATAACCATAGCAGACATGGAAATCAACGAACTGAAAATTGTTTTCTATTCAATACCTGTTTACCAATTGTTTTATTTTACCATTCAGGTTGTTATTGCGCGAAAACCTTCTGCCTCCAGGGTTTTTCTGGGTGTATTTCTTCTTACAATAACAGCAATTGCTACTTTTATTGCTTTTAAAGCCAAATACTCAGGCAATGCAGATGCTCTTTATCCCATAATTATTTTTTTAGTTGCATCTTTACCCTATACATTTTACAGGTACCAAAATGGGTCACAGCCTGGGACTTCCCGAAATTCCCTTACAGAACTGCTGAAAGGTTATTCTCTCCCAATCATACTATTGCCTGTATTGTATCCCTTGTTATTACAGGTAAGCCTGCAACATGAAATTGTATTGCAAACCAGCCGTACCCATCTGGCATTGGCAGAAATACTTCCGAAACTTCTCCTTGGAATGGCAGCAACGTACTACATTTACTGGCAATTGAAAAATGTTGCTAAGATTTACAATTTATGTCGGTTAAGTGTTCAACACCCTAACCCTCAACGTAAGAAAGCCAACCTGCACCTGAAAAATCTTCAGTTGATTATTACCTGCACAGCCTTTTTTCTTTCTGTTATCCTGCCTGCCTTTTTATTAGGGCAACTACACGAATATGCCACAGGTGTAATCGTCTACAACCTGTTATTGCTCATTTCCACTGCTCTGATGGGTAGCTCTGCATTGAAATTACACTCTAAAGACGAGAACAAATTATCTCTTAATGGATACAGTGTGAATGAAAGCAGCCTTTACAATCAGAACATTGGTTTGAGTAGCGACACTAAAATATGCAATCCGTTTAAAAACCAGGCAGAAGCTGAACTTCTGAAAAAACAGATAATACGCATTATGGAGAAAAAAAAGCCATATAAAGACGCTGCTTTCGGACTGGATGATTTGTGTAGATTACTCGGGGAAAATAAAAGAAAAGTTGGATACCTGATAAATGATATCATGGGCAAAAATTATTACAGCCTGATAAATGAATACAGGGTTGAGGAAAGTATCAGGTTGATGGAATCCAACCAAAAAAAATACACCATAGAAACCATCGCAGGGATGGTCGG
The DNA here is from genome assembly GCA_007694165.1 of Bacteroidota bacterium. Taxonomy (GTDB): domain Bacteria; phylum Bacteroidota; class Bacteroidia; order Bacteroidales; family UBA7960; genus SKVR01. The sequence continues at coordinate 11,308 of RECE01000174.1, read as the reverse complement.
GTTTAGGTCTAAGACCTCTTTTTACTCAGCCTTCAAAAAGTTTAAAAATATTACACCATACAAATACAGGGTTCAGGAGTAATTTATTTTGTGCAACTTTTATCTGTAATAAGCTTCCTTATTCTGCTTTTTATTTGACATAAATTATAATTTAACACAAATTATGTTGATTAAGGCTAAAAAAAATATTGTTTACCCGGATTTATATACGTAAATTCGTACATTTGCAATAACACCAATTTCGTTTCGTTTATTCTACACTTAATAAATGATCAAATACTCTAAGCCTGATTGCTTGTGATGATGGCGGTTTTAAATTGTTTCTTTGAACAAACAACCAAAGGTAAAGCTTTAGAGTATATTATATTTCTTTCTAAATTTGTGCAATGAAAGAAGGTTTTCAACTTCAACAAATAAAAGAACGTATCCCTGTAACAATCATCACCGGATTCCTGGGTGCAGGTAAAACTACCTTCCTCAATCATATCCTTCTAAAGTATAAAAACACCAGGTTTGTTATAATTGAAAACGAATTTGGAGAATTAGGTGTTGACGGCGATTTGCTTATCAATGAAAATATACCTGTTTATGAACTGGTAAACGGATGTATATGCTGTTCGTTAAACAATGATTTTTACAGTGCTTTGCAATTGATTCTGGAAAAACCTGATGTTATCGATCATCTATTGATAGAAACCACAGGAATAGCCGATCCCAGCCAGGTAATCGATCTTTTTATCTCCAATGAACATATCCGCAATAATTTTATCGTAAACAGTGTTATTTGTCTTACAGATTCAACGTTGCTTGCAACCACACTCGATAATGAGCCCGAAGCCATCAAACAAATAGCCTTGTCGGATATTGTAATGCTGAATAAAATTGATTTGCTGCAATCTGCTGGTACAGAGGAATTAAAGACCATGATTTCGGAAATCAACCCCATGGCGGAGATCCTCGAAACTTCTCATGCGCATACCAATGGTTCTCCGATACTTAGTACCAAAGCCTATTCCTGCCAGCACATTGAGCAGTCAACCTTGTCTTTCGATAACCTTAAAATATCTCTGTCGGATATATTCAAAAACAATCACCATAATGGAGTGGAAAACATAGCTCTAAAGCATACCATACGGGCAGAAGGTTTTTTGTTTAACGAATGCTTTGATAAAGAATTGTTTAATATATGGATTTCCAGTCTTATATACTTTAATCAGAATAGCCTGTACAGGGCAAAAGGTATATTGTATTTTAAAAACAGTAAAAAGAAATATATTTTTCAGGCTGTAAAGGGTTCTTGTGTGTTTGAAGAAGGGAGCGAGTGGAAGGAGGGAGAGTCGAGGTTCTCAAAAATAGTGTTTATTGGCAAGTTTATCGACCGCAGTGAAATGGAAAACAAATTAGAGAAATTGTTTGTAAAACATGAAACTCAAAGTGTGTGAATACACTGATGGTCAGTTTTAACAGCACTGACAGAAATTAATACCTTGCCAGTAAATATGCAAAAACCACAGGATACTTCTATATTTGACAAGCTGACATCCAATGTGCCCGGTGTAATCTTTCAGTTCAGGATCTCGTCTGAGGGAAGCAGTTCTATGCCTTATGCCAATGAAAGGCTGAAGGACGTTTTTGAAGTGGATCCGGCAGAGGTTTTGATTGATGCTACACCTGTTTTTAATAAAGTCCATCCTGAAGACCTTGCCAATCTGCACAAGTCCATAAAAGTTTCCAGGGAAACTCTTCAAGACTGGGTGTATGAGTTTCGTATTATCCGATCAGATGGAGAAATCCGATGGATAAGCGGAGTTTCAAGACCGGAAAAGAACCGGGACAAAAGTATGCTTTGGTATGGTTATATCCTTGATGTTACCGAAAAAAAGAAAGTGGAACAGCTCAATTCGGAAACAAAGATAAAGTACCAGGGATATTTTGAAAATGCTACCGACGGTCTGTTTGTAGTTAATAAAGAAGGAAATTACCTTGAAGCAAATCCGGCAGCATGCAAAATGACCGGATATTCCATTGATGAACTGTTGACAATGAAAGTAAAAGATCTGGTAGAACCCGATTTTTTACACCAGAAAGGAAAAACCCTTGAAAGGACCTTTGAATTGGGTTCAATTGACGAAGAGGTATTGCTTCGCAGGAAAAGCGGAGAGACTTTCTGGGTGCGACTGGTTACATCTCTAATCAATGAAAGTACTGCCATCGCCTTTTGTCACGATATAACCCAGCGCAAGCATCAGCAGACTTTGCTGGAGATGCAGCTGGGATTTCAAAAACTTATAGCCAGCATTTCATCAGGATTTGTTAATGCTACCATCAACTCTTTTGATTCTGCCGTAAACTATGCCCTGGGTCAATGTGGAATCTTTTTTAATGCAGACCGTTGCTACGTTTTCTTGTTCTCTCCCGATTATAAATTCATGAGCAACACCCATGAGTGGTGTGCCCCTGACATTAAGCCACAAATAGACAACCTTCAGAATTTCAGGTCGGCCGATGCCCAATGGTGGTGGGCACAAATACGAGAAAAAAAGATAATCAATCTGCATGATGTTAACAATCATACAGAATTAAGCGATTTCGAAAAATCTCTTTTCAAAGAACAGGAGGTAAAGTCATTGTTGTCCATCCCAATGATAAACAATGGATTACTGGTTGGGTTTTTTGGACTCGACCGGGTAAAGATTTGCAAAGGATGGAACCAGCAGGATATCACCCAATTCAACCTGGTGGCAGAAATATTGTCAAGTGCAATTTCCAAATCCGGCATTGAAGAGAAATTGCGTAAAAGTGAAAACCGGTATCGCTTGCTGGCAGAAAATGCCCGTGACGTTATATTCCGGCTCGAATTTCACCCCCATAAAAGCTATGAGTATGTAAGCCCTTCATCGGTAAACCTCAACGGCTATTCTCCTGAAGACTATTATGCAGACAACCAGCTGGAAGGAAAAATTATTCATCCCGATGACTATGAAACAGTAAGGGATTATTATCAGAACCCTGCAGGATTTGACCGGCCTCTTGTAATGCGAATGATATGTAAAAATGGGGAGCAAATCTGGTGCGAACAAAGCAATGTCCCCTTCTTTAATGACGAAGGCGCACTGGTAGCTATAGAAGGAATTGCCAGGGATATTACCGGGCAAAAGGAACTGGAGAATAAGCTCAGGGAGCTCAATGCGCAGTTGCTCCAAAAGAAAAGAGATCTGGAAGTGCTCAATCTCTCACTTGAAAAACGAATAGCAGCCGAGGTTGATAAAAACAGGGAGCTTGACCATCTTATGGCGCTACAGGCCCGCCAGGCTTCAATGGGAGAAATGATTGCCAATATTGCTCATCAGTGGCGGCAGCCCCTTAATTTTCTCTCACTTGCCCTGTATGATCTTTCTGATGCTTTTGATTATGAAGAACTGGACAGAAGCTATCTTGACAATACAGTGGAGGAGATGACAAGGGTAATACAGGAGATGTCAGGAACAATTGATGATTTTCGCGACTTCTTTAAACCGCAAAACGAAAAGACTGAGTTTAAGGTTGCAGATATTATCAACAGAACTTTTACTTTTATGGCTCCCTATTTTGCTAACGCCGGGGTAGAATTACATAAGGATATTCTGCAGGAAATTATGATTTTGGGTTATTCCACCCAACTGGAGCAGGTAATCATCAACATTTTGAAAAATGCCCTGGATTCCCAAAGCATTTCGCGCCCGGACAAAAGAGAGATTTCTGTCAGGACAAAATTAACCGACAGCAGCGTTTGTCTTATTGAGATTGCCAACACCGGTAGTCCTGTCAATGAGGAGGATTTTCCACGCCTTTTCGACCCGTACTTTACTACTAAACCCCAAGGGCAAGGACTGGGGCTCGGTCTGTATGTTTCCAGAATTATTGTAGAAAAAAACATGGGAGGGAAAATATATTGTGAAAATACAGACCGGGGCGTTAAATTTGTGCTTGAGCTTACTTCTATCGCAAATACAAACTAAAATCTGTCATTCCCATCATGTATTTTTTCTCTCCACCAGCTATTCTTAAATGGATAACACCCAGCTATGTTTACTGGAATGTAGAAAACGCTCAGCGTAAAATATATCTTACTCTGGATGATGGCCCTGATGAAAGAGTAACCACGGAGGTGCTGAGTATATTGAAAGATTTTGGTGCCAGGGCTACGTTTTTTTGCCTGGGGAAAAACGCAGAAAAACATCCTGCCATCCTTGAGAATATTTTACTTCAGGGACATGCCTTAGGGAATCACACCTATAGTCATTGCAATGCATGGCGAACCAGCAAATCAGGGTTTATGAAGGATGTGAAAAAGTGTGATGAGGTATTTCGTTCCTCCTTAATGCGTCCTCCTTACGGTAATCTGCCTTTATACGGATTAAATGAGCTGAACAAACAATACAAAATAATAATGTGGTCATTAATGAGTTTTGACTTTGACAAACGAATTGCTTCTGATGCAATTGTATCGCATTTTGCAGCAAATACCAGGTCGGGTTCGGTGTGGGTTTTTCATGATAACATGAAGGCCAGAGAACGCTGCCTGTCAGCATTACCGCTATTAATAGATCATTTTATGAAGAAGGGATTTGTTTTTGAAAAACTTGATGCCCGAAAACTTTAGGAAAAAAAAGGGCATAAAAAAAGGCTGCTTCGGCGAGGGGAAATGGAATTGAAGACAAAAGGGAAATTGGGGAAATCTTCAGGGATACCGAAACAGCCAGTAGATATTTAAAGAACTGATTTTTATTTTCTATTCAAAATTACGAATATTTTTTCTATTACCAAGAAAAAATAATAAAAAAGGACTATTTTTTTATTGCAGGCAAGAAATCGGGAGTGCTCAAATAATCCTATTTTTGCCTAAAGTTTTGAATGACTGAATTATCAGGGCTTTTTTGCTCCGCACATCGCGTACTATCTGGAATAACTGCCGGAGCGTTGTCTTGTCGGGGTGGGTCTTTTAATGCCACACCGCTTAACTGAATATAGAATGTTTTTACAATAATACTGTCTTATGACCCTAATAAATAAAAGAATACTCAGATGGGTTTTTATTGCTCTGCCTGTGTTTTATTTCTCATGTGCCAACGTGGTTGCACCTACCGGTGGTCCTAAAGATGAAGATCCTCCGGCAGTTTTACGAAGCACTCCTCCCAATTACTCTACTTATTACAGCGGTGGAGATGTCAGGATTTTCTTTGACGAGTTTGTTGAACTACGCAATTTGAGGCAAAATATGCTTGTTTCCCCACCCCTGAACAAAGACCCCGAGGTAAGGGTCCGGGGACGATCCATCATCATGTCGGTCAGTGATACATTGCTTGAAAACACTACCTACAACTTTTTCTTTGGGGAATCCATTGTGGATATTACCGAGGGCAATGCTATTCCAAATTTCCAGTTTGTCGTATCTACGGGTTCTTATGTAGACTCACTATCGGTGAAAGGAGCAGTGGTGAATGCGTTAACCCTTAAGCCCGAAGAGGGTGTATTTGTAATGATGTACAACAATATTTATGATTCTGTTCCCATGCTGGAAAGGCCGGTTTATCTTTCCAAAACCAATAAGGAAGGGGCGTTTTTCATTAACAATATGCGTGAGGGGGAATATATGATTTTTGCGCTGAGGGATATGAACTCAAACTTTCTCTACGACAACCCTGACGAGAAGATTGCGTTTCTGGATAGTTTGATCTCTCCGGTATATATGGGAGATACTGGCCGGTTTTCTGGCATTGAAGATGAAGATGATTTCGGCGAAGAAAAGGATGAAGCCACTGAGGAACAGGATGATGATTCAGAAGCGGCCCAGCAGTTCCGCAATAATGGTTTTGTTGGTGATGACAGTATTTCCATCGATACCCTTTCTCCCGAAGCAGCAATTGTTTTTCCGTCCTATGAACTATTCCTTTTTCAGGAAAAAGATACGGTGCAGCGACTGGTTTCTGCATCAATGGCAGGGCGGGGGAAAGTCAACCTTGCTTTTCGTATTCCTGCCGACTCAGTGGTTGTAAGAGAGTACGACAACCCGTTTGACCGGGATTGGTTTATCCCTGAATACAGTAACAACAAAGATACACTTACCCTTTGGATGCCCGGTTTGCTAAGAGATACACTGAGGCTGGAAGTAAGTGACAGGGGACATATTATCGATTCTGTAACTGTATCGATGCTGGAGCGTCCGGGTCGTGGACGCGGTGCTGCCCGGGCCACCGTCGAAACCGAGCCCGTGCTTATTATTACGGCCTCCTCTTTAGCCGGGCGTAATGTTCATCCCTACCATAAAATGTTTGAGCTGAAAAGTCAGACACCCCTCGACCGATTTGACAATGACCTTTTTAAATTGTATCTCAACGATTCTATCCCCGTAGAAGCTGATTTTCAGTTTACAGATCATGTGCAGAGGACTTTACAGATGACTTCTCTGCTTGAGCCCGACAGTGCTTATAGTTTGAAGATTTTGCCTGGCAGTATTACGGATATGTTTGGTGTGCAAAACGACACCCTCTCTTTTAATTTCAGGCTCAACAATGAGGAAAGTTACGGGGCTGTTATTGTCAACCTTACCTTGCAGGAAGCTGATTACAGACAGTATATTCTTCAGCTGCTTGACCAGAACATGGAAAAAATTGTTGATGAAAAGATTGTTACCCAAAGTGGCATATATCATTTCAGACATCTTGGTGCCTCCACTTTTGGTATCCGCCTGGTTTTCGATGAAAATAAAAACGGGAAATGGGATACAGGACATTATTTGCGTGGGCAACAACCCGAGAGGGTTAAAATATATCCCGAAAAAATACAGTCAAGGCTTAATTGGGAGATCGAGATTTTGTGGGATATTTCAGTGGATTAAGTCTTTGCTTTCAGTGTTTTTAACAAGGTAATTCCCTGCCTTGTTATTCAAATAACAACGTTGGGCTAATGTGCAAACAAATTGTGTTATACCTATTTTTTGATAGATATAAATCCCTAACTTTGTGGCCATTATTAGCTGTCAACTTGTAGAATTTAACTGTATTTATATGAAGCTTACCCACATCGAACACATCGGAATTGCCGTAAAGAATCTCGAGGAATCTATTAGTTATTATGAAGATGTTCTTGGGTTAAAATGCTATGCAATAGAGGAGGTAAAAGACCAGAAGGTAAAAACAGCCTTTTTCATGGTTGGAGAAACCAAAATTGAATTACTGGAATCTACTGATCCGGAAGGTCCCATTGGAAAATTTCTTGAAAAAAAGGGAGAAGGTGTTCATCATCTGGCTTTTGCTGTTGATGGGATCGAAAATGCCCTGGAAGAACTTAAAACCAAAGGAGTGCAGCTGGTAGATCAGGCCCCGCGTAAAGGCGCAGAGGGACTGGATATTGCATTCCTTCACCCCAAATCCACCAAGGGGGTACTTACCGAACTTTGCGAAAATAAAAATAAGTAGTAATCCCTTAAAGCGATATACCAGATGTCTTTCGAAAAAAAAATTAAAGAATTGCTTGAAAAGCGTGAGCAAGCCAAAATGGGTGGTGGGCTCAAAAGAATTGAAGCCCAACATGGCAAAGGGAAATTAACCGCCCGCGAACGTATTGATTTGTTGCTCGATGAAGGAAGCTTTGAAGAATTTGATATGTTTGTTACCCACCGTTGCACCGAATTTGGGCTTGAAGATCAGAAGTACTATTCTGATGGTGTTGTAACAGGGTTTGGTACCATTGACGGGCGTCTGGTGTATGTTTATGCACAGGATTTCACTGTTTTTGGTGGCTCTTTGTCTTTGGCTTATGCCGAAAAAATTTGCAAAGTGATGGACAAAGCCATGAAAGTGGGAGCTCCGGTTATTGGTCTTAATGATAGTGGTGGAGCAAGAATCCAGGAAGGAGTAAACAGTCTGGCAGGTTATGCCGAAATATTTCAGCGTAATATCAATGCTTCCGGGGTTATTCCGCAAATCACCGGCATATTTGGCCCTTGTGCAGGAGGTGCGGTGTATTCGCCGGCGCTGACCGATTTTATAATGATGACCAAGGAAAACAGTTACATGTTTCTTACCGGTCCTAAAGTTGTGAAAACTGTAACAGGAGAAGTGGTAACCGAACAGGAACTGGGCGGTGCCATGACGCATGCCACCAAATCCGGCGTTGCTCACTTTGTTGCAGACTCAGAAGAAGAAGGGATTATGCTTATCCGAAAGCTCCTGAGTTATTTGCCCCAAAATAACCTGGAAGATCCACCGCTGGCCACATGTGATGATCCTATCGACAGACTCGAAGATAGTCTTAATGGAATTATCCCTGAGAACCCCAACAAACCTTATGATGTAAAAGATATTATCTACTCCATTGTTGATTACAATGAGTTTTTGGAAGTGCAAAGAAATTATGCTCCCAATATCATTACCGGTTTTGCCCGCTTCAATGGCATGCCAGTTGGCATTGTGGCCAACCAGCCCAGATACCTGGCAGGAGTGCTCGATATCAATGCTTCGCGCAAGGCCGCAAGGTTTGTGAGATTTTGCGATGCTTTTAATATTCCCCTGGTAACCCTGGTTGACGTACCCGGATTCTTGCCTGGCACCGCCCAGGAATTTGGTGGTATTATTTTGCATGGGGCAAAATTGTTATATGCATATGGAGAAGCAACTGTGCCCAAGGTTACGGTAGTACTGCGAAAAGCCTACGGAGGGGCCTATTGTGTGATGAGCTCCAAGCATTTGCGTGGTGATATTAATTATGCATGGCCCATGGCTGAAATAGCCGTTATGGGACCCAAAGGAGCCATAGAGATTCTAAACAGTAAGGAAATAAAAGCTTTTGATAACGAGGAAGATAGAAACAATTTTATCATTCAAAAAGAGAAGGAGTATCTTGATAAATTTGCCACACCCTACAATGCCGCCAAATATGGTTATATAGACGATGTTATCGAGCCTCGCAATACCCGCTTCCGCATTATCAGGGCACTGCAATCGCTGGCAACCAAAAAGGATGTAAATCCTCCCAAGAAACATTCAAATATTCCCTTGTAAAATCTTTCTGATATGGAGTTAACTGAATTAAACAGTATTATTAACGAGGTAGAAGGTAGCGCTGCAAGTGCTACTGATCAACTTGATGTGTTTTCAATGCATGATCCATATGGAGGGTTAATGGCCCTGATTGGGATGAGTATCGTATTTGTTGTTCTGCTTTTGCTTTTTGTTGTGTTTACAAATACCCCCAGGTTATATACCCCTGAATTCAAATTATGGCTCAATGGTTTGTTTTCCAAGAGAAAAGCCTCTGAACATCCCGATGCAGCTTTAGCAGCACCCCAAAAAGTTGAGGATTTAAGTGGTGAAGTTAATGCTGCCATTGCTGCGGCCATATACTTGTATCGTTCCGAAATGCATGATTATGAAAACACCGTATTAACCATTTCAAAGGTTTCACGCACATATTCTCCCTGGAGTTCCAAAATCTACGGATTGCGAAATTTACAACACTGATTCTGTAATGCCTGCCAAGGTGGAGTATTACAAATTATGTCTCTCACTCTGTTGACAGATTTACACTATACATTATATTAAACAGGACAAATGGCGAAGTGCCATTAAAAAATCAAAGCATAGTTTATGAAAAAATATAAATTCACCATACATGGCAACCAGTATGATGTCCAGATTCACAATGTTGAAGACAACATCATTGAGTTGGAAGTAAATGGGTCCACTTACAATGTAGAGGTTGATAAGACGCTTCAGCCGGTAAAAACTCCCAAGCTGGTAAGGGCAAGAGCTGTTCCTGCCACTGATACTACCCCTTCTGAGGGTACAGGGAGCAAAGGCGGAGTCAGTGCAACCATCAAAGCGCCCTTGCCGGGCACAATATTGAGCATTCATTGCAGGATAGGAGATTCCATTACCATGGGGCAAAAATTGATTACCCTGGAAGCCATGAAAATGGAAAACAATATTGATTCCGACAGAGTAGGAAAAGTGCTGGATATCAAAGTTAAAGAGGGGCAATCCGTAATGGAAGGCGATGTTATGATTGAAATAGGAGGGTAATTATGGAGCTGAGTGTTTTCGATTTTATTATACAGCAGCTGCAAGAGTTCTTTGGTTATACCGCATTTGCCAATGTGAATTGGCGTCACCTGGTAATGATATGTGTCGGTCTTTTCTTTATTTCTCTTGCTATTGTTAAGCATTATGAGCCCTTATTGCTCATACCTATCGGCTTTGGGATTATTTTGGGAAATATTCCCTTTGATCTGGAAGCAGGCCTGCAAATCGGCATTTATGAAGAGGGAAGTGTTTTAAATATGCTTTATCAGGGTGTTGCGCGCGGATTTTATCCCCCTCTTATCTTTTTGGGCATTGGTGCCATGACAGATTTTTCGTCACTTCTTTCCAAACCCAAGCTTGTATTGCTTGGAGCAGCGGCCCAATTCGGGATTTTTGCTGCATACTCTTCGGCCTTATTGCTGGGTTTTGAACCTCAGGAAGCCGGTGCCATTGCTATTATTGGTGGCGCCGATGGTCCTACGGCCATCTTCCTCTCTTCCAAGCTGGCTCCTGAGTTTGTGGGTCCCATTGCCATTGCAGCTTACTCTTATATGGCCCTGGTGCCGGTAATTCAGCCACCGGTTATGCGCTTGCTTACCACACCCAAGGAAAGACTTATCCGTATGAAACCACCCAGAGCGGTTTCCAAACAGGAAAAAATTCTTTTCCCCATTCTGGGAATGCTGCTTACTACTTTTATCATGCCTACGGCTCTTCCTTTGCTGGGAATGTTGTTCTTCGGAAACCTGCTTAAAGAAAGTGGAGTAACCAATCGTTTGGCCGAAACATCCCGCTCTTCGCTCATTGATATTGTTACTATTTTTCTGGGTCTTACGGTAGGAGCCTCTACACAGGGCGACGTATTTATCACCCCACAATCAATGATGATCTTTGGTCTGGGGGCGGCTTCTTTTGTAATAGCCACATTCAGTGGTGTGTTGTTTGCCAAACTGATGAACGTCTTTTCCAGTGAGGAAAATAAAATCAACCCGCTTATCGGTAATTCTGGTGTTTCTGCCGTACCCGACAGTGCCAGGGTATCCCAACACGTGGGACTTGAATACGACAAAACCAATCACCTGTTGATGCACGCCATGGCGGCCAATGTCTCCGGTGTTATTGGAAGCGCTATTGCAGCGGGTATATTGCTGAGCTTTCTTACTTAGCAACTTATGCAATACAGAAAAAGGGCTTGTCTTAAATCGGACAAGCCCTTTTTTATTAGCGCAAATTGCGGAAGTATATTA
>RECE01000390.1 GCA_007694165.1 Bacteroidota bacterium | reverse complement strand
TCCGGATACACCGGCACCATCAGTATTCTTGCCTGGTGTTTTTTCCAGGATTCTTTGGAGAGGCGATCGAGTTCGCGGTTGAAAGCGCGTTCTACATCTCCGGAAACTACATTTTTCACGGAAACCGAAATATATTGACCAATAGGAGTTTCGAAGCGTCGTATGACTTGGAAGCCGGGAAAGTCTGCCGGCAACGGATCGGAAAAGAAGCTGTTGATAATGATAGACTTCTTCTCTTCTTTGTTGAGAAGGTTATCCAGGTAGCGGTCGTCGGACATGTCAGTGATTTCTCCGGCAGTTAAAGAAAACGTCCCTTCCCGCCCAAACACTTCCAGGCGGGGATTGGCTCCCAGTTCAACCTTCAGGGGTAAGACGTGGAAAAGCAGCTGCACATTGTTTTCATTGAGCATCTGCCAGCAAACCCTTTTCACTGCTTCGGGGTGCATAAGCACCCATTGCTGATTGCGAAACAAAACGCCATATTGCAGACTTTCAATATTTTTCAGAAAATCTGCTTTAAAACCGGGCTCATTGAAATAGTCCAACGGAAAGAGGGAGGCCAGCGCTTCCGTGGCTTTCCCTCCGGGAAAACCAAATTTCCCGGCCAGCAAAACCTCTTTGCCTGATTGTTTGAGTTCAATGGACTTTTGGATTCCTTCCAGGGAAGGGCCCCATATAATGTTATCAAATTCAGTGTTCATCTGTATATAATTTTTAACTTCCTGATATTGTAACGTTTATTCCTTTAATGAGAACCCAATAATTTCAGCGCTACGCGCCTTGGGTTTTGCGGGTGCATTAGATTTCTACCATAATGTCAGCGCTACGCGCATAGTTTAGCGGCTACATTATCTTTCGATCCCACATAATGATCAACCTGAGCATCAATGTTATTGTCATAGCTCAGTGAATAGTTTTTATCGTTTTTTTGTTGCAAGTACAATGGCCTGTTCTTCCTGATCCAGGTCTTTGAGGTCAAATTCCACCAAAGAAAGAATCTGGGACAACTCCAACAGGCCTGACATATCGACAATTTTACCAGACACCACAATGAACAGATCGGGCATCAGCTCACCCCCATCGCCATAGGAGCGCAATTCTTCAATGAGCTCAGTGATGTGTCTCTTTACCTGATTTACTTCACAATTGCGCAGCACAACGTCGTCGAACTTCCGTTTGATGGTGCCATCACTGGAAATGACCACCACGGGCTGGCGGGTTTCTTTCATCAGTCCGAAAAAATGATTGATGGTTTTGGTATAGCCCACCACGGAAAGCAGATTGGTTTTTCCAAAAGTTTCAACATGCCCGTTAGAGGCCTTAAGAGCTTCTTTGGCAATTTCCTGCAAACCCTTATCATCCAGATCTTTTGCGGCATCGCGGGCGGCAAGGTCGCTGGAGCCCGTGGCAATGGCAATTACTTTTTTGTTGGCATTGTCAATTTCTACCTGTACCTCGACTGTTTCGGGCTTTGCCCCCATTTTTATCACCGATTCGGAAGCCTGCTGCCTGATTTTGATGATGTCGTTTTCGGTGGGATTGAAAATGCTTTTTTCCACCGTGTCGCGTATCATTCCCATGGCAGCGCCAATGGCAGATATTACTTCCGCATCCTGAGCGATGGCATGTTTCATTTTCATGTATCGGGCAGCATGAGGCACAATGGCGCTGGCTCCACCCCCACCCCCGTAAAGCACTACAAAATCCCTGTCGAGCTTGTACTCACGAATGAGGGATTTGATGATTTTCTCCACTTTTACAGAGGTGTTTTCCAGAATGCTTTCCGCCAGATCCTCTGCCTTCATAGTGAGTTTAAGGGCCACATTTTCCATGGCACTTTTTACCGCTTTCATATTGGCTTCGCCATGCCCTGTGTCTTTTACCAGTCCAAGGTAGTAGGAGGCGGCACTGGGTGTAAGGGTAAAGTCCCCTTCTTTTGTTTTTATCTTCAGATAATCAGAAGGATCGCCGGGCTTGGGTTGTATTTTCTCTATTTCAATATCAGAAAAGTCATCGTGCTCTGCATAGGCGGAATAGGCAAGATTGGCAATATGGGCACTGCGGGGTCCTACATCCACCACTTTGTTGTTTCCGATACGGGGAACCGAACCACCGGCAACGCCTATGGTGCGCACATCAATGGTTTTCACGCTCAGGCGGTTGTTGCCGATCTGAGCAGTTTTCACCTGGGGCATTCCGTTTTTGATGACAGAAATATCGGTGGAAGTACCGCCCACTTCCACAAAAATACCATCGGAAATGCGGGCATACATCAATGCTGCTGCCACACCTGCGGCAGGTCCCGAGAGCATGGTAAGGATAGGGCGTTTGCGCATTTCGGTAATATCCATGATCCCTCCATCGGAACGCATCACCATAAGGGGAGCTTTGATGCGGCTCTGGCGTACAGCTTCCTCGGTAAGGTTGGCTGTTTCGATCATCTTGGGCATCATGCTGGCATTGACAATGGCCGTGCGGGTACGCACCTTGATGCCGTATAACTGCGATAAATCGCAGGCTGCCGTGGCCATGAAACCCATTTCTTCGGCCACCTCCACCACCAGTTTTTCATGCTGGTTGTTGTCAGGACCAAACGCTTCAGTGGCCACCATAACCTGTGCACCCTGTTTATGCAAATCCGCTATCACCTCTTTGGCCTGTTCGCGTGTAACGCCGGCAGAAGTGTTGATATAGGCAAAAAATACGGGCAGCAATTTTCCCGGGGCCAGGTAAATGTCATTGAGGAAGGCCTGTTTTTTAGCAATAGTCCCTTCCAGCCCTTTGCCCAGGGCAACAATACCCACTTTGGCCACATCTCCCTCCAGCAAGGCATTGGTAGCCTGTGTGGTGGAATGGGCAATCAGGATAATTTCTTCGGGTTGAATGCCGGCCTCGTTTACAAGAACAAGCATGGATGCAACCACCCCTTCTGCCACGCCCTGTTTAGAAGTATGGGTGGTAGGGACGCAAGCCTTGCCCACGATGGAAAAATCTTCCACATTTACCGCTACCGCATGGGTAAACGTTCCACCAACATCAATTCCTATTTTTATTTTTCTCATAACCATTCACTATAAATAATACATGAAAGCTGCCGCAACCAAACCCAGGAATGCAAAAACCCATGAAAAAGGCAGGGTGTTGTACAAAATTTTCTGCACATCAATTTTCATTTCGTTGGCAATCCATACATTCTGCAGGTTGGTAGGGTCAGAAATTCCCTGCACCTGTCCCACAGACCACAACATCCCCAGGATGGCACCTGCGGGCATTCCTGCTGCCATCATAACCGATGCAATACCAAAACCCATCCCCCATACATTGAGTGGTCCGCGATAAAGGGCCAGAGGGGCAAGCAAGGTAAAGGTGATGACATACATCCAGCCTGAGGAAGGAATAATCCTTGCAACAAAAGGCTGCATGAGTTCGCGCACCGGCCAAACATCTGTGCCATAGGTAGCCATGAGGTATTCACGGGTCATGTCAGGAGGCCCCATCACCGAAACCAGCAGCCAGCCGATACCAAACATAAGGATAACCGCAGGTAAAACCACAGCAGAACCTTCAATGAGTGAGCGTATTAGCGTACTGATATTATCGCGCTTATAAGTAATCAGGTAAGCATAGGCAATGCCCAGGATAAAGGCGGACAAAAAATTCACACCGAAAAACAAAATGAGTATCAAGGGGATGATAGGGGTAAAAATCGCAGACCAGTGCATAGGGTTTTTGGGCAAATTGCGATGGCTCCATGCACGGTATACGGAATGCAGAAACAGCAGGCCCATTCCGGCCAGTGCAATATAATAGATCACCTGCCCTGTAACAGAGAAAGTATGGGTGAGTTGTTCGCTCAGCTCGATGTTATCGAATGCCCACACACCGCCAAAAACCAAACCTCCCAGCAACAGCAGGTAACTCAGGCTTTTGACAATGTTTTTAACGGAAAGGTTGAACCCATCGCGGTACAGCTGGATAATAATATAGGTGATGGAGCCCGCGAACACAATCCCAAAAAGAACCATGATAAACGATACCACCTCCTGCTGGGTAAGCCCGAGCGCATTCATATAAAGGGCCCAGTTGCCCACGTTGAACATACCCCCGATGCTGACTCCCATGAGCATGATCACCGCTGCCGTAATCCTGCTGATTCCTACCGACGTAAGGATGGGCAGCACGATGGCACCTACCATAATCATGGCACCCAGACCGCCCAGGGTAGTAAAAAGCAACATGATGAACAGGAACATCACCACAGAAATCACCAGTGGGTTATCGCCCGACAATTCAGCCCCTTTTTTGATAAACCCTTCGGCAATACCGGTTTTTTGCATCATCACACTGAGAATTCCTCCAAACATGGAAATGATGATGGGCTCTGCCAGACGCAGTGACCCCTCCCCTATTACATGTTGAAAAATATCATCAAGTTTGATGCCGGCGATCAGGGCAATAACCACTGCCAGCACCGGCATGGCAAGCAATGCCGGCCATATCCTTTTAGACATGAGCAGGGTAATAACAATAAACACAACCAATAGTGCAATGGCCTGCAGTGTTTCCATAGTCAACAAATTTTACTTCTTGTAAAAACTTTTTAAAATATCCTCATACTTGTGCAGCCCTTCATAAAAGAAATGCACTTCTCCTTCGAAGCCCAACCGGCGGTTGGCTTCGAGCATTTGTGTAAGAAATTCTTCTGATGGTTGCTCATCTCCCACGCGAATAAGCAAGCCGGGATAGAACTGGTACATTTTTTCGGGCAACACATACCGAAGTTGCGCTTCCAGGGTGCGGGTGTAAGCGTCGATATCGCGCCGGTAAACCTGTGGCACAATCATATCCACGTAGCCAAAATTAACCCAGGTTGGCCAGTCCTGCAGATACTCTTCCTTAGCCCAGGGAAATATACTGGGCGACATGGAAACGATGCAATCGGGGTCGGCAGCTTTCACCTCTTCATAGATTCGTTTCATGAAATCATTGAGAATTTCAGCGCGCCATTGCACCCAATTGTAGTCTTTGTGGTATTCGGGCGGTGCCTGACCAAAATGGGCCTCTTTGTATGCCTCAATGATAGCCGGATTGTAACCTCCTTCGCTGGGCATGGCGGGCAGGCGGTCATCGCCCTGAATGCCATCCACATCATAATTATTAACTACTTCCAGGATAAGTGAAAGCATAAAGTCCTGTACTTCCGTATCCAGCGCATTCATCCACTCAAAATTGTTTTTGGTGGTGAGATTGCCATTTACATCCAGCGAAGCCCAGTGGGGATTCCTTTCGATAAGGATACCTCCGTCTTCAAGGTAGGAAGAGGAGAATCCAAATTCAAACCATGCGATAACTTTGATGCCATATTTGCGGGCCTCGTCAATAACCTCCTGCAACGGATCGCGACCTGTGTTTTCCGGATCCAGTTCGGGATCGATTTCAAAACCTGTCCATTCTTCCATGATGGATGACCTGTACATGGTATGTGCCTTGTTCCAGGTAACCACAAAAATGGTATTGATACCCAGGTTGTAGCATTTTTCTACTGCTTCGGCCACATTTTCGGGGCTGAACATAGCGTCGCTGGCCACATTGGTGAGCCAGACTCCCCTTACAGGTTCATTATACCCCAGCACATACTGAGGGGTTTCTTTTTTTGTTTCTGTGGACTGACAAGCCAGCAGAAACACAGAGAGCACAACTAAAACAGACTTATACATCAATATAACATTTAAAGGTAAATCATTCGTTCTTTCAAATCATTCATTTTTGCTTTTACGCACTGCATCAGGCGCATCAGGTTTTCCAGTAATATTTTCTTTTCACACTTACAACAGTAACTCCAATCATGAGCGCAGTAAGTATAATTCCTCTCAGCAATCCCAGCCAGTGCCATTGGGTATGCCACTGGTCTATCCAGGGCAGAATCTGCACAAAATACAGCACCGGCATCACCAGGTAGGCTGCAGCCACATATCCCAGCATGGGATTCATTCCGGTGAGCACGTTGAAGTGCAACAGCTTTCCGGGTCTGAAGGCAGGTTCAAACATTTTGAAAATCAAAATGGAAAATCCTGCCAGTCCGGAGGTGAGGAAAAAGTAGCTCAGGGTAGAATGATCCTTTTTTATCCCACCTTCATACGCTTCAAACACCAATCCCAGCAATAGCCAGAATATACTCCACATCAAGAGATTTCGTGCATTCTTCATATTCCTGAAATTTCCTTTCCGGGACAAAACCCACAGCACAATCACTGTAACGATGTTCATTATCCATACAAAGTCGGGGTTGCGGCTGAGCAAACCCCACAGATTTAGCACAATATTGACAAGCAGCACGGAAGGCAAAAGGATAAAAACAGCCTCCCCAGACTTTTTATCAAAAGCGACCTTCTCGTGCATGCCTGCCAGAACCAAGTCCCCGGCTATACTGCCCGGAATAACTATCATGAGGTATTTGAGAAATTCAGGATTGAAAAAGATGGTTCTTTTCAGGTCGACCCCAACACTGAGCAATGCTTCATACAATGCAGGAAAGGTGGCGCCGAGCCATTTAAAGGGGGTGAAATTCCAGATCATCTGATTCCAGGAATCGTCGATGCCATGAGTGAGGCGAATGGCAAAATAGATAGCCACAATGCCCAGTCTGAGATACCAGTTTTTGCGGGTAAGAAGCCATATTACCCCTCCGAAAAGTGCCATATTGGCCAGTACGAGGATGATAATATCATTGCTGTGAATGGAAAAATTTTGCTCAAACCCATAATGTCTCACGAACAAAAGGGCCATAAGCAACCCGTATCCCGCAAGGTTGAGTTTGCTTTCGTGGTGGCTCCAGCGGGGAAATTTTGCAAAAGCAAGAAAAAAACCGGCAAAAGCCAGCAACCCCATAAGGTACCTTAGCCAACCCAGTTCCTGCGGATAATGAAAGGGGGACAAATGTCCCAGCATGACAGCAAAAACAAAAAGTTTCAAAGAACGCAGAACAATCTTTTTTACAATGCTTTTTTCCGAAACACCTCTCCCAAGAGCGGCATTCATGGAAAAAGGGAATGCCATGCCCATGGCGAAGAGAAAGAACGGAAACACCAGATCCACCCATGTAATACCCGGCAAAGCGGCATTAAAGACAAAATCCGGGGGAGCTATCTGGGCATGGTACAACCAGGCGGGCAACTGAGGATTGCGGGAAATGGTACCCGAAAG
>RECE01000290.1 GCA_007694165.1 Bacteroidota bacterium | reverse complement strand
AATTACTTAGACCAATTTTATTCGAATGAAAAGAAAATCTCCCGGCCAGATTGGTCTTAATGACTAACATGAACCGGGAGTTTCTTTACCTGGTACAAATGTTTTTCAGGGGTTAGAAGAACCATCTGTATGCCAGGCTGATATTGCGGCCGGGCATTACAAAGTTGCGATCTTCGATACGCGAAAGGTGGTCACGGTATTTGTTGTCAAGAGCATTTTCTACCCTGAGAATTAAAACGTGGCGACCATTGAAATTCAGTCTGTATCCGGCCTGGAATCCCAGAAGGGTATATCCGTCGGTGATGTCTTCATCCGGCGCTACCTTGTCCTGTTTGGTCACCATCATCAGGTTTGCACCCACCCAGGCCCTTTCAAAGTCGTATTCGATTTGATTGTTAAATCTGACAGGCGGTATAAAAGGGAGATTCTCATTGGGTGCATCATCAAAGGTTCTTCTTCCCTGCACCAGGTCAACTCCTGTTTGAAATGTGACTCCGGGTGCCAGCTGTAATGCAGCCGAAAATTCACCACCATAAAGAATGGCGCTGCCTTCCATGTACTCAAATACGGGGTATCCGGAGTTGTCATCGACCAGGCCAGTGGGCTGGAAAACGATATAGTTGGCAAAGTCATTGACAAAAGTTGCCAACTCTAATTCTACGATTCCTCTTTTGTATCTGAGAAAAAGGTCTCCGCCGTGTCCGATTTCATCTTTCAGATCAGGATTGCCGATTTCATACACACCGGCACCCAGATGCGCGCCGTCAGCAAAGAGTTCTTCCACCATTGGGTTGCGGTGCGAGCGGGCAAACTGCCCCCCTATTTCCAATCCTTCAATGGGGCGGTAGTTAAGACCAACGCTACCGGAGTAATTCATTTTATTGCGGGTAAGGTCGATGTTGGGGAACATCACATTGCTGAGAGCTTTGGAGTTCTGGAAGTCGAGGCGCACACCAAATTGCAGCCTGAGCATGTTGGAGAGCGGTACTTCCTGAAAAGTGAATGCAGCAATGCTGAAGCGTCTTTCACCGGGGGTATAGGCTTCATCACCCCCCACATCAAGGGTTTGGCCAAGAAAACTTAAGCCCATGGCTCCCCTGGCAAAAATGCCCCTGGGCTTGTGTTGCAGGGTCAGGGTAGAGCTCAATGCGTATTGATCGTATTCCAGTTCTATATCTTCATCCACTGTGCCGTCTTCATTGTATTCAATCTCTATCTCTTGCTGAAAGAAATGGGAAGCATTGAAACGCCACTGGGCTTTGTCGAAGAAGTTGCCATTAAGGTTGGAACCAAAGCGGCCCTGGAATGACAATCTGCGGGCCCGTACTTCGATGGATTCATCTTCATCTTCGATTTCTTCCGGTATCTCGAAGGTTTGGTTAAACATTGATAAGCTCAATCCTCCGGTAAGATTCTCGCGGTTGATGCCCCAGCCTACGGCACCATCCATATTATTCATGGAGGTTTGGGGGAGAACTCCCTCAGGAGTGGTAATGTTTCCTGACTGGCGCATGGCAAATCTTGCTGTGGTAGCCCAGGTGTCATGGCCATAAGTAAGACGGCCAAATCCAGCTCCCATATTGTTCATGGTAGCTCCCTGTCCCGATACCACACCGGTAAGACCTCTGTCCCATTGGTCAGGGATGTCGGTGGTCATCAGGTTGATAACCCCACCCAATGCGCTTGAGCCATACAGAAGGCTGGCAGGACCCCGCACTACTTCCAGGCGGCTGGCCACCAAAGGATCAAGCGAGATGGCATGGTCGGCAGAGGTCTCGGAAATGTCGCCCATTCGTTCGCCATTTTCCAGTATCAGGATACGGTCACCGTCCATACCGCGAATCACAGGGCGGGCAGGAGCGGAGCCAAAGCTGCGCATGGCAACTCCGGGCTGACCATTGAGCATTTCGCCAAAGGAAGGTTCACTGCGGCGTTGCAGTTTTTCTCCAAGAAATACTGCGTCAGGCTGATAGCGGAATCCACTGGCGGTGGGAGATGATGTCAGAACAACTTCATCAAGGTTGATCCCTGTGGGTATCAGCTTTACATCTACTTCAAAGGTTCGGTCTTCAATGGCTTCAAATTCTTTCTCTGTCCTGGCATAGCCCATGCTTTGTGCAATCAGCGTATGCTTTCCGGGAGGAAGGTTGGTCAGAATGTAGTGACCGGTAGCATCGGTGATGGTTCCAATCCTCGTGCCTTTGATGAGAAGGTTAACGAAAGGGAGGTGCTCGCCGCTTTCAGCATCTATTACGTGTCCGAAAATGTTGGCATCGGTGGGAGGCCGCTGTTCTTCGGGATTGGCTGAAAGGGAAGAGAACTGAAACAGGATGGAAAGAAAAAGGATAATGGATATATGTATTCTGTTTTTTGTATTCATTTTTTCTGTTTAAGGTTGTTTGTAAAATCAATCTTTCCGGGGAAAGACTTTGTTTCCTGAATGCACACCATGTCAGACCCAAAAATCAGTCTGGAATAAAAAAATTCAGTATGCGCTAAAATGCTGATGGGAATATTTCAGGAAATCACAGGAGGGCCCCGCAACCTGTTGACAGAAAAGTATACCGGTATTAACCGTGCTGTTGGTTTAATCGCAAGTCTCTTGAGATTGTTGTTCATAAACAATCCCAAAACCACTAAGAATACGAGCAATCCGATAATGCTGCTTATCTGGGCAAGCAGTGAGTATTCAAAGTCGCTGTGCTGGTGTTGCTGGTAAGGAGTGCCTGGAAGGGTGCTGTTTTTAAATGGGTGAGCATGTTCTACAACAACTCCGTTTTCCAGAATGTGATAATGCCAGAAAGCCACCTGGTTAAAAAACAGCCACATTACCAGCGGTAATGTTATGAGCAGGACAAGTTTTTTAATTCTTCTGATGGTTTGCATTTATCTTTTCAGTCTGAAATGGATTTTCTGGTTGCAAATGTAAACAAACCTGTTAAGCAGATGGTTCGATGAGCTTGAATTTATGTTTTTTTAAACCCCTATTTGTCAATGTTTCACGATTTTAATCTTTTGATAGCCCGATGCTGTCTGGATTTCAAGGAAGTACATCCCCGGCAGGAAATCAAAAGTTTTCAACTGTTGGGTTGTGGTTTCTCCGGTTTTCTTTTCCAGCAGGAGGTTTCCGGGTACATCATACATCCGTATGTTCTTAATTGCTTCCTGTGACTCAATGGTGATTTCATTGCTGAAAGGATTGGGATAGACCCTTGCAGAAAGAATCTCTGCAGGCAAAACAGAAACAGGCACTTCTATGAATGGATTTCCCTTCAGGGTAATGTTGTCGAAACGGTTGTTCCCTTCTGCCTGTGCTGTATTGCCTTCGAAACTGATGCGGATATGAAAGTCCGGATTGTTATTAACGGCAGGTATTTCGGCAAAATCCAAAGAAATCAGATCATACTCTTCGCCAACGGCGAAAACTGATTGCTGCAACCCTTCGTTTGTAAAGTTCACTCCATCAGCCGACCATGAAATGATATGGTTGAGCATTCCCTGGTTGGATCTTTTGGCAGCATAGGCGAAAACAATATCCTGGTAGTCTGTTGTGGGCAGGTTAAATAGCAGCGAACGATTCAGTGACGGATTCCTCACACGGGCTGCTTTCCCGGCTTCTTCAATAAAATGAAGGTTGAGGGCTGAACCCGTGTTGTATGCATCCATATCGCGTGCACCAAACCCTTCGTAGGTCATTTCAGGCACAGTGTCAATTTTCAGACTGAAGTCTGCGGCTATGCTTTTTACATCCTCATCAGTTGTTTTCAGATCGTTAAAATGCCAGTAGTAAAGCAGTTCTTTGTCATCCAGGTTGGGATTGTAAAAATGGGCTGTGATGTTCTTGTCTTGCTGCACGAAGAGGCTCATTGGCTGAGACAGGGAATCAGGCGGGATGCTGTCGCCATTGATGGTCCAGTGGCTTACAATGTAGGGTCCGAAACCTGATGCCTCCAGTTTCGTTTCAATGTTTCCGTAAATAAAAGCATCGAAAGGGTAGGAGGGTATCCAAACTGAATTCATTTTGATCTTTCCTGTATTTTCAGGCTCTGTATAAAACCTTACATCGTAGGGGCCATCCAGGTCGTAGCATTGAATAAGGCCTTGTACAAGTGATTCGCAGCGCAATAGCAGGAAATCCCTGACCTCCTGTACGTTTTGCTGCCAGGTTATCATGCTTCCGCCCCAGCGGGCAATCTGGCGGGGCATTTCCGGTTCAATCACCGCCACCATACTGTCAAGCATATGTATGGCATGGTCGCACGATAGCCAGGTGTTGAGCAGATCGATATATCGCGTTACATATTGTTGTCTGAAATTTTCATTTTCATTAATAAGTTTTTTAAGGCTTTGAGCATGCCCATGGCCCACGGTTATGTTTTCTACATTGCAGGGCAATGCATTGGCAGTTACATCAGGTATGCCGGTGTAATTGTTGAAATGACCCAGGGCCGCTTCTGTATCCCAGAGGATGTAGCGCCATTTTCTTGCCTCTCCATCAGGATGAAGACCCCGCCACCATCCGGTGTTATAATTAAGCCAGTCGCGGGAAACAATATAAGAGTTGAATACAAAGTGGTCGATGAGACTTTGAAGGTTGAACAGGCTGTCGACGTAAGCAAAGTTTGCGGAGTCGCCCATGTGGTTGCCTGCAATAAAGGTGCGCAGGTGGTTCCAGTCGTTAATGGCCCGTTGTTCACCATATTTGGCTTCTGTACCGCCCCAGGTTTTCAGAAACTGGATGTACTCTTCGCTACCGTTGTATTTACGGGGCTGATTGTAATAGTAATCCGTGTAGTCCTTGTCATCCACTTTTTCGCGCAAATCATAAACACCCCAGTATTGACCGTTGACGTAAAGAATTACATTGGTAGAGCTTCGCACATCCATGTCCAGGCCTATGAGCTGGGATAAGGACTGTATGTAAGAATCCCGTATGTGCGCACCACCGGTTTCGAAAGGGTAATTGTCATTGGCTGCAGCTTTTACCATCAAGCGTTGAAACTTTGTTCGGTCTGAGGCAGCAAAAAATTTGTGGTTCAGTTCGGCATTGTATCCATATTCATCGCGGGATACGAAATCTACACCACGCTGCGGGTAACTCCATGAATCGTTGCCATGCTTGTCAAAATCACCCACCGACTTGTCAATAAAAACTCCGTTTTCATCAAAAAACTCGTAAGCCCCGATGGTTTCAATCTGCGAACCGCCAAAAAGGATGAATAGCTCGTCACCACTGAAAGAAAAAACCGGTAATTCGTGTGATTCGTTGACAAAATAGGTGCTGGTTTCCACAAACCCCGGCAAAATGTTTTCGTCGTTGGAGTAAGTGCGGGCCCTCACTACCGTTGTTTCAGCTATGACTATGGGTTGGGTATAGAGGGGTGAAGCTGCAGTGGGCTCTGAACCATCGGTTGTGTAGCGTATTGCCGCGTTGGGTTCAGCCGTGGTGATAGAAAGTGTAACAGGTTCATTGTAAAAACCCGCTTCTGCAGAAAATTCAGGCATAACCGTATAATCATCTTTTGCGCCCATGTTGAAGGAGCCTGGAGTAGGGCTTTCAAATACTCCCCACTGTTCGCTCCCACTGGTTTTACGTCCGTAGGAATGGCCGTTTTGGGTGACAAAAAGTTCGTAGGATTCAAGCAGGTTGCCTTGGGGATCAGACAACAGAATGCTTTCGGGTTTGAGCTGGGATAGTCTGAAGTTGGTATGGGGTGTTGAGCCTGACATGGCATCACGGCCCGAACAAATTACCAGTAAATGCCCTCCGGGTGGCAATATCCCGCCCGGGAACTGCCACTTTTCAGGATTGTTGGGGTTGTCGCTCAGGTAGTATCCGGTAAGGTCAACAAAATTTCCCGATGGATTGTAAAGCTCCACCCAGTCTTCATAATTGCCAAAATCATCTGTCATGTGCCGGTTGGAGGCTGAATATTCATTGATAACAACTTCACCATCTCCGAATTCAATTTCTCCATGGATTATTTCAATATATCTGCGGTTTATATAGCTGTATTCGGTGTTGCAGCCAGAGCCTCCCCAGGTGCGCGCAGCATGAAACGTAAGGGTTACTTCTCCTGTTGAGGAGCCACTGGCGATCCCACTGTTGGTGCTGTAACTCTGCATTCCTCCGGTGTTTCCTGTACCCTGAAAAACCTGCGTTTGGCCTAATGGGCCTGAAATGTAGGAGCGTTGCTCTGATTTCCAGGCCTGGTTATGCGAAACAAAGTCCCATTGCAGGTGTGTATTGAGAATGGTATGCCCTTCGGTGATAGGAATGGTTAGTGCCGATTCGTTATAAACCGGAAAGAAACAGGAACCCATTTGTGAAAAGTCTTCCATGGAAGATTCATCAAATCCATTTTTTGCGGGATTATTATCTGCATCTTCCAGTTGCTTCCAGGTGCCATCTTCAGTTTTGAAATGCAAAGGGGTTGATGAGTAAACAGTGGTATAGGTTTGGTCCAGATTGTCATACACACGACTATGAGCTGTGCGTTTATGCAAAAGTTCTTGGCTGTGCAGCAGTCTGTTGCTCATGAGGCTGTTGTGTGCTTTTTGCCCGCCCTTTGGTGAGGCAGAACCCATTGCTGTATCCTCGCCAGAGACTTGTCCTTGCCGGAGGCCTTTGGCCAGGGTGGTTGAGTCTGTTAAGGAGAAGATGAGCAGAAGAAGAATGACAATCTTCACATTGGATAAAAATGTGGGGGTGGAGTAAGGTTGTTCCATGAATGTTGTTTTGGTGTCAGGTTGTAAAAATACAAAAAATGAGTTGATATAAAAAAACCATATCGAGATGTTATATGCATTAGTCGACATTTTAATCCATCGGTTTTACGGAGAAAGGGGGGAGATTATTCCTCAATACGTGTAAAAAATCCACGATAGAAATGCCGGATTATTGTAAGGTTTCTGGAATGAGAAGGCATAATTCAAAGAAGAGAAAAAAGAAGAAATGTTTAGACGGGTATAAAACAGAGGTTGTTTAATTTATATATTGTCAGTGATTTATGAAAACATATTATAGTCTTTTTGATTTAGAATAACTGTAGTCTTGCGAGTTGGTTTTGCCCGGGATTTAACCTGCTTGGTCTATGCATGGCTTAATAATTGACATGTACTTTTGTAGTATAAACTTAAAAACAAACTGCCATGATTGGATGGATTATAGGAGCATTTTTGCTGGCAGTGCTTTTTGCACTGCTGGGGTTTACTACCATTGCACGTGGTTTTGCAGCCATTGCCAAAGTTTTATTTTACATTTTCCTCGTAATATTTATTATTGTATTGGTTGCCAGTCTGTTTTGATGCAAACAGCATATTTGCCTGCCTGAAGGCACAAACCAGTCTGAAATAATAACCATATAAAAGAAAAGCGAGGCCGTCGATTTTATTGACGGCCTCGCTTGCATTTTATGGGTGAGGTTGCTATACTCTTTTTTTGATTTTGCTTTCTTCTGTTATGCCATCCAGAATTTCTATGTTAATTCCGTCAGAAATACCGGTGGTTACCTTCACTTTTTCGAAAACCTGTGGTTGGGTTTCTATTTCTACATAAATAGTTCCATTGTCAAATATCAGCACGCTTTCTTCCAGTGCCAGCACATTGTCGCGGCGTTCCAGCACGATGTCTGCGGTTGCACTGTATCCTGCCCTGATAAAGTGTTTGTTGTCAAGTTGCACATCGGCCCTGATTTCAAATTGAATGGCACCGCTTTCTTCAACCCCTTTGGGAGAAATGTGCTCCAGGGTGGCTGTAAAGTCCACTTCATCAATGGCTCCAATATTGAGAATCAGCTCCATTCCTTCGTTGATTTTTCCTACCTCTGATTCATCAACTTTTCCTTTGAAAATCATTTCGCTCATATCGGCTATGGTAACAATGGTAGTTCCGGCATTAAAGTTATTGGCTTCGATAACAGAATTGCCAATTTCGACGGGCACTTCCAGCACCATTCCTTCAATGGTAGATCGGATAATGGTATTGCTGGCCTCGCCGGATGTTTTGCTGACACCGTCGCGGATGAGTTGCAGGTTGTTTTCGGCCGAAGAAAGCTCTTCCTCTGCATTGTTGAGGGCTATACGGAAGGGGAGAAACTCCGACTCGGCAATCACTTCTCTGTCAAAAAGCTGTTGCTGGCGGTTAAAGTTAATGCGTGCCTCCTCCAGTGCAATACGGGCGCGATTGACCCTGCTTTCAGCTGTATTCAGGTTTACCATATTGGGAACAATGCGCACCCGGGCTAAAATCTGTCCGGTTTTTACTATCTCACCTTCTGTTACATAAATCCTATCAATAATACCTGAAACGGTGGGTTTGATTTCTATTTCATTGCGGGGTACTACAGAACCGGTGGCTACTGTTTTGCGGATAATATCCGTGTAAAAGGCCTGTGTGGTTTGGTGTACTTCCGGTTTGGTTTGTGACTTGGAATACAAAAACCCTATGGTTCCTGCAAAAATTCCAAGAATTACGACAATCATCAGGATTCTGAAAAACTTTTTCATGGCTAATTGTGAATTATGATTTATAATTTTATTGTTTGCTGTATTTTATTGTTGAATATGTCTTTGCTTGTTGCCCTTCAGGGCCTTGATTTGTTTATTCGTCTCTCAATGCATCGATAGGCTTAATACTTACCGCCCTCTGGGCCGGCATGAGTCCGGCCAGTGCGCCTGAAACTATCAAAATGATCAGGGCTGTTATGGCAATATTAAAGTCCACTTCAGGATTTTTGAAGGCCATGTTGTCTGACGGATTGGCAGCCAGTGCTTTGTTGATCATCTCCAGCAGGAATACTGCAATAGACAACCCCATGTATCCTGCTATGGTGGTAAGAAATACCGATTCAGTAATGATCTGGCTGATGATTTTGCGGGGTGTAGCACCCAGGGCTCGTTGAATACCAATTTCTTTGGTACGCTCTTTTACTACAATCAGCATGATGTTGCTGATGCCAATCACTCCGGCCAGCAAGGTGCCGATACCTACAATCCAGACCAGCACTTCGATACCCATGAACAAACCCGATACTTTTTTGAATTCTTCTTCCATGTTCCAGCCCTGTATGGCTTGCTGATCATGGGGTGCTACACGATGTCTTCTTTTGAGCAATTCTCTTGCTTTGGCGTCAACCACACTGGCCGGCACCTCTGGTTTGGCTGTGATGGCAAACCATCCCACCACATCGCCATAATTATAGGTTTGCTGCAAGGTGGTAAAAGGGATAAAGATGTTCTGGGCTTTATCTCCTCCGAAATTCATGTTGGAGTTGAGAGGGGTGAACACCCCAATGACCTGAAAATAAACCCCATTGATGCGGATGTATTGCCCAAGGGGATCTTCTTCTTTTTCGAAAAGAATTTCCTGCACCAGGTTTCCTATTACGGCTACTTTCCTTTTATGAAGAATGTCCAGGTGATTCAGGAAGCGGCCATTGACCATTTTCACAGGGTCGATCATATTCCATTCAGGATAGTCACCGTTAACTGTAAAAGCTCCTGTTTTTATTCCTCTCACCACATTATCTGTAGCATTGCTTCCTCCTCTGGCCTGCATGCGTGGAGCGATCAGATCTATTTCGGGGATCCCGTTTCTGAGTGCTTCAATATCTGCATTGCGGAAATTGTATCTGCGTCCGCGGGGAAAACCGGCATGAGGCTCTGAAGTAGGCGAAGGCATAAGAAATATGCTGTTGGTGGCAAAGTCCTTCATGCCATCAAATACTGCATTCTGCAAACCTCTGCCCGAACCCAGCATGATGATGAGCATGAAAATACCCCAAAAAACTCCAAAAGCTGTGAGGAAAGTGCGCATCTTGTTTTTCTTCAGTGCTGCAAATATTTCCTGCCATTTATCTAAGTCAAACATTTCGGTTGGTATTAATTTGTTAATTGTGGTTTTCTTTTCCTCGAAGGGCTATTCATCCCTCAATGCCTCAATAGGTTTGATGCTGGCAGCCCTTCGCGCAGGCACAAAACCTGCAAAAGCCCCGGCTATAATAAGAATGAGTGTAGCACTCACTGCCAAACCAAAATCAGCAGAAGGGTTAGCGAAAAATGGTGCATCAATCCCTGAAAGCATCTCCAGCAGGCCTACTCCCAGCACCAGACCAATATATCCTGCAAAAGTGGTTATCAGGACCGACTCAAACAGCACAAGGGAAATCACTGAGGCGGGAGTCGCTCCCAGGGCCTTTCGTACCCCTATTTCACGGGTACGTTCTTTTACCACTATGAGCATAATATTACTTACTCCCACTATCCCGGCAATGATGGTCCCGATGCCAATGATCCAGATAAACAAACGAATTCCTTTAAAAATGCTTTGCATCTGCATGTAATTTTCAAAACTATTCCACGTACCAAGAGCACGCCTGTCATCCTGGTCGAAATTGTGCACTGCTGCCAGTCTGCTTCTTATGTCCTTTTCTGCCTGCTGTGCCTCTTCCATGGTATTGGCTTTAATGGTCATGGATATTTCATGCAACCGGTTGCCACCGCTAAAGACGGTTTGTGCAGTAGAAATTGGAACGTAAATCAATCGCATGTTGCTTTCACGCTGACTGTCATCTTCAAAAAAACCTACTACTTTGAAAGGGATTCCATTTACATTGATGTACTTGCCCAGTGCATTGTCCGCATCTTCTTTAAAAAGAACGTCGCGAACAAGGGTGCTGATAACGGTTACTTTGCGCCTCTCCCTGATATCGATGTGGTTGATGTATCTTCCTCCTTTTATTTTCAGTGCTTCTATGTATTCGTAGTCAGGATGTACATTTCGAATACCAAACGAGTGCACTTCGTTGTTATAACTCACCTGGTTTCCCCACCATATATTGAATCTTCCGGAAATATATTCGGTCTGGCTGACGTTGTTTTTGAGGTTATCGTAGTCATTGTTGGTAAACCTGATCAGTCTTCCCGGATTCATACCGTTATGGGCGATGCTGGTTCTACCTGTCCAAATCCAGAGCGAGTTTTTGGCGGCTCCCCTGAACTGGTTTTCAAATCCGTTTTCCAGTCCCTTTCCTGAACCCAGCAATATAATCAGCATGAAGATGCCCCATGCTACACTGAAGCCCGTGAGGAAGGTTCTCAGCTTGTTTTTCTTTATGGTGGCAAGGATTTCCTGCCATTTATCAAGGTCAAACATTTTTGTGGTATTTTGGTAAATCAATGGTGCTTGATGATGATGGCTAAATAGCTTTGGCAAATTGTTCCAGAGCCTCAGGCACATAATCTGCCTCTATGAACCCATCTTTGAGCTTGATTACTCTTTTTGTCATTCGCGAAATATCTTCTTCATGGGTAACAATTAATACAGTAATCCCTTCCTCATTGATGCTTTTCAGGATTTCCATCACTTCGTAAGAGGTTGTTGAATCCAGCGCTCCGGTAGGCTCATCAGCCAGAATCACTTTTGGCCTGGCTATAAGTGAGCGGGCAATGGCAACTCTTTGTTTCTGACCTCCGGATAACTCGTTGGGCATATGCTCCGCCCAATCCAGCAATCCTACTTTTTCAAGGTATTCAAGCGCAGTCTTGTTGCGCTTTTTCCTGTTTATTCCTTTGTAGTAAAGAGGAAGAGCCACATTCTCCATGGCGTTTTTGAAAGAGATCAGGTTAAAAGACTGAAAAACAAATCCGATGTACTCATTGCGCAGCAGGGCTGCCTTTGTTTCGGTGAGTTTTTTAATGGGTTTATTATCCAGCAGGTAATCTCCCTGATCGTAATTGTCAAGAATTCCCAGTATGTTAAGCAGTGTTGATTTGCCTGATCCTGAACTTCCCATAATGGAAACCATTTCACCGGGTTGAATGGAAAGGTCAATTCCTTTTAAAACATGAAGGGAGTTGCTTCCCATCTGATAAGACTTGTGGATATTTTTTAAATGTATCATAGCAATTTGCGTTTGTGTTTTTGAATGAATCCAAATCCAGACCAAAGTTGATAATAAGCAGTAAGTGAGGTGGTTGCGAATCATGCTGCAGCCAAACCCTGAAAAATTTGTTCAGAGGCGCACACGGATGTTCATTATCGAACAGGTTTTATTTATTTGTTTAATTTAAACCCATATGACGTTTGTTGCATTTAATTTGTTACATCTTTTTTGGTTAAGAAAACAGAAACCTGTCTGCTAAAAATTTATGTTGAACTGATCAATAAGGTATGTACATCAGAATTATAGAAGTTTTATGCTTGTAATAATCAGGGGCTTGTTCCATAAACCTGGAAAACAGACAGACAGATAAAGCAAAAAAAAAGTATTTTTGCCGCTTATTCTGAAAGTTAAATCGTTTAATAAACAGCCCTTATTTTTTTCAATTTTGTAATTCCTAATCAAATCCTAAAAAATGGAACAATTAGCTGAACCCATGGCGAACATGCATATCCTGAACCAGTTTTGGCTTACCTTTCTGCTGGTTATTTCCATGGTGCTTGTTTCGCGTACTTTTGTCGCAGGTACCCGTTATTCACCCATACTCATCATTGTAGTATTCGGACTTATCATGGGGTATGTGCTGGTAAGCACAGGAATGGGTACCCCCGGACTGGCGGAGTTTCCTATAGTCGATTTTACCAGTAAAGTAACCATTACCGCATTGATAGCCTCTTTCTTTGTGGGAGGTCAGGAAATAAAAAAGATCATATCCAATCAGGAGATCGATAACAAGGACATTGTGGTTCCATCTGATGAGGAAATGTTCCTGGGTACCAAATTTACCCAGTTTATGTTTTTGATTCGGTCGTTTTTTGTTCTCATAGGTATCGAATCCCTGAAAAGAGTCATCGTTGGCTACAACAACAATGAACCTCTGGATAATTTCTATCCGCTGCTGGGTTATCTTGGTCTTGTGGGCTCCATTATTCTGATTGACTATCGTGCGAAAATTACCAACAAACCGGTTTATATACGCAAAGGAATGATAGAAACAGCTTTTATACTCGGGGTACTGGTGCTGTCGTGGCACATTGCCCGCTTGATTCGACCTACAATTGCTTTGCCCGAAATATTCTTTGCCATGATACTTTCAGTGACCATGGGAATGATTTTCTCACGCTGGAAATTCGGTCCTACCATTCGTTCTCTTTTGTTTGCCGGGATTCCTGTTGTGCTTGCAGCCAATTTTATGGTGGGTGGCTCCAGGATTGCTGAGGCATTTTCGCTCACCGGCATGACTTCGGTGCTTTCATTCGGTTTCTTTGGTCAGTTATTATGGATGTTTGGTGGTCTTACGCTTCTTATTTTATTCGGAAACGCCAACAATATCCGCAACCTTGCCCCCGGTATGGCAGGTTCATTGTCACACTCGGGTTTAACGGGTGCATGTACTGCCGGCGATTTAGGGCCTGAGGCACAGGTGAGAGCCCCTATTATGATCAATATTCCCTTTATCGGTCATATCTTTGTTTTTTCTATTCTTGCGGCCAGTGCAACAGCTGACAGGCTTCTTATTCCTTATACCCTTATTGTGGTGGCTGTGGGGCTTGCCCTCACCTGGCTTGCCCTGAATTCTCTCAGAAAAGCCAATAACAAAGATTCCAAAGAAATCCGCGGGTTGATGATCTTTTCGCTGGGCTGGCAGCTGGTAGCTGTATTCGGGGGTTTGCTTATTCTCTATATGGGAGGAATGGGACTGAATGACTCGGTGATGGCCAATGCTTCGGCCATATCCCACTTCGGTCTTTTTGCTGCTATACAAGGAGGGATGTTTGGTGAACAAGCTGCAGGGTTGATTGCCTTTATATTTGCCATGCCATTTTTAGTGCACCCCCTGGTGTTTGGAATATTTGGTAAAACAGCAGAGAATAATGGTGTCATGCCCAGAAATATTGTCTTTATTCTGGCATCCATCGGAGTATTAGGTGTATCTTATGCATTGTTTTTCTGAAAAATTATTGCTTAAACAAATTTTGGTATGGATGAAAATCTGAGCTATTCTTACAGTTTTACTGTGTCACCTGGTGATATTGATGAACTGGGACATGTAAATAATGTTGTTTACGTACAATGGATTCAGGATGCTGCTGTGAAGCACTGGAACAAGATTGCTCCTGAAGATGTTAAAAAGAACTTTGTTTGGGTAATCGCCCGCCACGAAATAGATTATAAGCGGCCTGCCAAGCTCAATGATGAATTGCTTATTCAAACCCGGGTATTGACAGCAGGAGCTGTTAATTCGGAGAGGTTGGTGCAGATATTCCGGAAAAATGACATGAAGCTTCTGGTAGAGTCCAAAACCAATTGGATTATGGTCGATGCCCTTTCTCACCGTCCTGCAAGAATTCCTGATGTGGTTAAGGAGGTTTTCCTGGGCCAAGACCAGGCATAAAGATCTTTAACGGGGAGTATAAATCCTGCTTCTGTTTTTTTAAGGATCAGGCTGAATTTACTCAGCCGGGCCAGAGAATAAGAAAGCCTGCTATTTTTTCAATAGCAGGCTTTTTTCAGATCCATACATGAAATCTGTCAGAATGGCAAATCTCCTTCGTCGTCGCCCGACCCTATGGGCTCTTCACTGGGAGAATGTGCTGGTGCGGAGTCACCACCGCTTCCCACAGGTTTGCCCAGGAATGTCATGGTATCTCCTACGATTTCTGTGGTATAACGCTTGTTTCCTTCCTTATCATCCCATGATCGGGTTTTGATTCGTCCTTCCAGGTATATCTGACTCCCTTTTTTCAGGTACTTTTCCGCCAGTTCTGCCAAACCGCGCCATACAACAATATTGTGCCATTCGGTTTGTTCTACCTTGTTTCCGTCTTTGCCTTTAAATACCTCATTGGTGGCAAGAGAAAAAGAAGCAACCTTCGCTCCACCTTCAATACTTCTTACCTCGGGATCTTTCCCCAGGTTTCCAATCAAAATTACTTTGTTTACTCCTGACATAGCTAAAAGTTTTAGTTATCGTTTTTTTGTCAACATTAAATTTAAATAAAAATCCAATAATTTGCAAGAAAAAAAGAGGTTAATTGTCTAAGCTTGTGATGTTTCTTTGATTAATGGGCTTTGACCTGTATCGTGGGGTTTCTGAGTCCGGTAGACATTACACCCACGGCTTTATCCTAATCATCCTTGTGGACAAATCCGTTTTTTTGAAGAAACCGGTTGATTAGTACTGGTTTTCCCATGTGTGCAAAATCTCCGAACCGAATCTTCATAAAATCTTTTTCAAAGATAGAATAATATTCCGGGGGCAGCGATATCTTATAAAAAAAAGCCTCAATACGCTGATGGGTAAGCTGATGTATAAATCTTTCAGGAGTACCTTTAATGAGCAGATTTGGGTCTTGATGAAAGATATTTGAAACAACCGGGTGTTTTTCAAAAAGTTGCCATTCAAGTTGAGGGGTTTGGGTTTCGATTAACGGGAGCTGATACAGATTCTTCCATATATCATTTCCTTTTCTTTTTTCTATGAGAAGGTATTCAGGCTCATTTTCCGGCCAGTAGAAAAGAAAAAAATGAAAGTGCCTGAGTTTTTGTTTCACTTTTTTGGATTTAAGAGGAATCTTGCTTATTAACCCATTTTTACGGGCAATGCATTCTTCTGCAAACGGACAAATGTTGCAATGGGGTTTTCCCGGCTTGCATATTATGGCTCCAAAATCCATCATTGCCTGATTGAAGTTGCCTGGCTGTTGAGGGGGCAGGAGCTCTGCTGCTGTTTCTTCAATGGTTTTTTTAATTAGGGTGTCGTCTACAGGATCTTCAATGCCAAAGTACCTGGCAATTACCCGGGTAACGTTGCCATCTATCGCCGCCCGGGGTAGCCCGAAAGCAATAGAGGCAATGGCAGCTGCCGTATAAGGGCCAATGCCTTTTAATTCGAGAAGCAGTTTATAATCAGCCGGGAATACGCCATCATATTCATTGGCAACCACCCGGGCAGTGTGGTGGAGGTTGCGGGCACGTGAGTAATAACCAAGTCCCTGCCACGCACCAAGCACCTTGTCTTCCGATGCCCGGGCAAGAGAATGAACGTTGGGAAAGAGTTCCAGAAACCGAAAATAATAGCTTGTTCCCTGTGCAATGCGGGTTTGCTGCAAAATTATTTCTGAAAGCCATATTTTGTAGGGATCGGTAGTGTCCCTCCAGGGGAGGTTGCGATGGTTAACTTTATACCATTGAAGTAAGCGGAGAGTGAAGTCCATTTTTGCAGTAGTCTGAAACAGAACAATAAAAAGCGTAAATCATTGGCATAAAATTACATAATTTGTTTTCTTTAAACGAGAAAAGAATTATCTTTGCAACCCAATTAAAAAAAAATGAGCGTTATAATTATAAAACCTTAACAAGTATTAAGTATGACTAAAGCAGAAATTGTAACTGAAATTGCAAACAAGACAGGAATTGAAAAAGTTGCTGTTCAAGCTACTGTAGAAGCCTTTATGGGAACAGTGAAAAATTCACTTGTAAAAGGCGAAAATGTTTATCTGAGAGGTTTTGGAAGCTTTATTATCAAAGAAAGAGCTGAAAAAACCGGAAGAAACATTTCCAAAAACACCACTATTATTATTCCTGCCCATTCAATACCTTCTTTCAAACCTGCAAAAGAGTTTGTATCTGAAGTTAAAGAATCAGTAAAGGTTAAATAATATACCGTAATTTTTTTTAATAATTTACTTAAAAAATTAAACATGCCCAGCGGAAAGAAAAGAAAAAGACACAAGATGGCGACTCATAAGCGCAAAAAGCGCCTGCGCAAAAACAGACACAAAAAGAAATAATACATTTAAAACCTTCGTGTTTTATGCGTATATTTGGTAAAATTACATAATGCCACCAGGTGTTATGTAATTTTATTTATAGTCTGTTATTTTCTGAACCTGTATCCTGCCAACCATTCATCTTAATGCCCTGCCTGGAAAGCATCATATACTAAGTCACAGGAAAAGTGGTTATAGTATTTTAATCAATATGATAATTCCTTCAGGGGTAGAATTTAATTAAAGCATTACCTGGCAACTATCGGAAACGAAGTCTCCGAAAACAGCCACTTTCTTAGCTATATGAATTGCAGAAGGGAAAAGAGTTGCAATCCCCTCCCAAAGGCTTTGAAAGGAATTTACCAGGAACTGTTTTAAAAATACAAAAGATGAACAGCCAAGATTAACTTTTAAAAACACACGAGGATGACTATTTGGAAAACCAATCGCCTATCAGTGTAGAAAGGAAATTATGGATGTTCCATCTGACCGCTTTAATCAAATATAAGCAGATGAAATGTTGTAACTTACTTAAAGAAATCTAGATTGTGAACAAAGAATTAATCATTGATTCAAACTCGTCGGAGATTGTTATCGCTTTGATGGAAGACAAACAACTTGTTGAGCTTCACAAAGAGAAAAAGAATAACAATTATTCCGTAGGCGATATCTATCTGGGAAAGGTCAAAAAGATCATTTCCGGATTGAATGCCGCCTTTGTTGATGTGGGATACGAAAAGGATGCCTTTCTCCATTATCTGGATTTGGGCGCCCAGGTAAATTCTTTGAACAAGTACACAAAACTGGCCATTGCCGGCAAAAGTAAGATCCTTGCCATGGAAAATTTTATCCTGGAAAAAGAGATCGAAAAGACCGGAAAAATTAACAATGTGCTAACGGCTAATCAGCCTGTTCTGGTTCAAATTGCCAAGGAGCCTATCTCTACCAAGGGCCCTCGTATTACCAGCGAAATATCCATAGCCGGGAGATACCTGGTTCTGGTGCCTTTTTCCGACCGTGTGTCGGTGTCTCAAAAAATAAAAAATTCGGAAGAAAAGAACAGGCTTAAAAGACTTGTTCAGAGTATCAGACCCAAAAATTTTGGGGTAATTGTAAGAACGGTTGCCGATGGGAAAATGGTTGCCGACCTTGACAACGACCTCAGATCCCTGGTTGATAAATGGTACAGTGTAGCTTCCAAGCTTGAAAACTCCAGACCTCCCAAGATTATTCAGGGAGAAATCAACCGCACTTCTGCCATACTCAGAGACCTGCTCACTCCCGAGTTTAATCATGTGTATGTCAACGACACGGTGATTTACGACGAATTGAAAGAATACGTCCAATCCATAGCACCGGAAAAAGTTGATATCATCAAACTCCATAAAAATAAACTACCTATTTTTGATCACCTGGGAGTTGAAAAGCAAATCAAAAGTTCATTCGGCAAAATTGTTTCTATCAGGGGAGGCACCTACCTAATAATCGAGCACACAGAAGCTCTTCACGTAATCGATGTGAACAGCGGACACCGCATGAATGCTGAAAACAGCCAGGAATCCAATGCACTTGAAGTAAACCTTGAGGCTGCTGCAGAAATTGCACGCCAACTCAGGTTAAGGGATATGGGAGGTATTATTGTTATCGATTTTATCGACATGGTCGAATCGGTCAACCGGCGCAAACTCTTCGAAAAAATGAAAGAGGAGATGAAGAAAGACCGGGCCAAGCACAATATCCTGCCCCCCAGTAAGTTTGGTCTCGTACAGATTACCCGCCAGAGGGTAAGAACTGAAACCAATGTGGAAATTCTTGAAAAATGCCCCGCATGTGGTGGTTCCGGCGAAATCGTTCCAAGTATTATCATTGTTGATGATATAGAAAACAACCTGCGCTACCTTATTCAGGAGCAAAATGAGAAGAATCTTACATTGAGAGTACATCCGTATATTTATGCTTATTTGACCAAAGGATTGTGGTCTGTTAAGCTCAAGTGGATGTTTAAATATAAAACCAAATTCAAATTGCTGCCCTCTTTGTCTTACCATTTTCTTGAATACCATTTTTTCAACAAACTGGACGACGAAATAAAAATGTAATTTGACAGGATTTACAGGTTTGTAGGTTTGCTTTTTTTTTGAAAGACAAAACTGCAAACCTGTTTTTTATTGCAGCATTCATGGAAGATCTGAACACCTTAAAAAACAAAATTGCCCGGTATTGTGCATGGAGAGACCGCTGTACCAAAGAAGTCGAGAATAAACTCCATGAACTGGCTGTGGCTCCTGAGCAAATACAGCCACTGATTCAGTGGCTTGAGGATGAGAAGTACCTGGATAATGTGCGTTTTGCAGAATCTTACGTAAGGGGAAAATTTTCTGCAAACCAGTGGGGCAGAATCCGTATTGTGGCTGAACTCAGAAGCAGAAACATTGCCGAAAACATCATCCGGGAAGCACTTAAATCCATCAATCCGGAGGACTATTCAGCAACCCTGTACCGCTTGGCAGAGAACAAATATAAGACTGTCAAAAGTGAGGATGTGCAGGTAAAAAAACAGAAAACCCTGGCTTATCTTTCTTCCAAAGGGTATGAGAATGATTTGATTTGGGATGTTTTGAAAACAATTGAGTGATTATAAAGTTTCCTTATCAGAGTATCCAAAAATAAACTGAAAACCATGATTTACAAAGACGATATCAAAGCGTTGGATAAAAGGCTTGAGGCCTTGAGGAGGTCACTTTGACCTGGATGAAAAAATAAACTACGTAAAACAACAGGAAGAAAAAACAGAGGATCCCCGTTTCTGGGATGATCCCAAAGAAGCCGAAAACATTCTCAAAGACATCCGGGATCATAAAAAATGGACTGATTCATTTGAAGAAATTCAATCTGCCCTGGAGGATCTGAAAGTTCTTTATGAATTTTTTGAAGCCAAAGAAGCTTCAGAAAAGGATGTGATGGACCAGCATAAGAAGTTGATTAAGTATACTGAAGATCTGGAGTTTAAGAAAATGCTGGGCAAAGAGGAGGATCGGCTGGCGGCTATCGTAAATATCAATTCCGGAGCCGGCGGAACCGAAAGCCAGGACTGGGCAGAGATGCTCATGCGCATGTACCTGCGTTACGGGGAGAAAAACAAATTCAAAACCAAGGTGCTTGATATGCAGGAAGGTGATGGCGCGGGAATTAAATCCGCTTCCATTGAGTTTGATGGTGAATTTGCCTACGGGTATTTGAAAGGAGAAAACGGGGTGCATCGGCTGGTACGACTCTCTCCGTTTGATTCGGCCAACAAAAGGCACACTTCCTTTGCTTCTGTTTATGCCTATCCTGTCATCGATGACAATATTGAAATCGACATCAATCCTGCTGATATATCCTGGGATACCTTTCGCTCCAGCGGACCCGGCGGGCAAAATGTGAATAAGGTGGAAACCGCTGTGAGGGTGCGCCACGCGCCCAGCGGACTTGTCATCGAGTGCCAGGAAACCCGCTCACAAGGACAAAACCGCGAAAAAGCACTCACCATGCTTAAATCGCAGTTGTATGAAATTGAGCTGAGAAAAAAGCGCGAAAAGCTCCAGGCCATGGAAGATACCAAAAAGAAGATAGAGTGGGGTTCGCAGATTCGTTCCTATGTGATGCATCCCTACAAAATGGTGAAAGACACGAGAACCAACGTGGAAACTTCAAATGTGCAGGCCGTAATGGACGGAGAACTTGATGAATTTATCAAAGCTTTCCTTATTGAATATGGAGATGAGTAAAACCCTCACTTAGCGTCACTGACACACCGGATTGCATACCCGCTTGATTTTACAAATGTATTTGCGTAAATTCCGGGATTAAAATAGTGGGTATAAAACATGATGGCATGGGTAGATGTTTCCTCTGTAAAAGACCAGAACGCAGCATTATAACCTATGCCATCGAAAGCTCCGGAAGGGTCTCTTATCCCTGAGGGTAATACACTAAGTCTTGTGATGTTGTTGGCGCCAGTATTGGGGTGACGCCATAGTCCTGTCTGATTTTCAATTGAACCTTCCGTTCTGAGCATTCCTCCTGCAATTGCACTTATTTCAACTCCACCCTGTGTGGGGGTTTCATATTCATTGGCAAGGGCATCAAGCTGTTGTGTCATCTTTTCCCAGTCCAGAATGTCAGGAACCCTCCATCCGGCAGGGCACACCCCCCTTGGGTCGGTGATAGCGTGCCAGGTGTAAAGGTTTCCATAAATATCCTTGTTTATGGGATCGTCAGCATAGTTGAAAAAAAACTTTGGCGTTGCCATTCCTGAGTAGTTTCCCATACCCGTGCCATCTGCAATAGAATCTCCATTATTGTAAGTAACTACCCTGAGGTTTTCTGCTGTCCAGAGCTGGTCGCCGATCCGGATAACCTCATAGTTGTTCCCGTCATTGTCTGTTGCAGGGGTTGTGGTAGTAAAGGAAACCACTTCACCATAATACGTTTTGTTGTCAAAGGTAAAGAATGCCCTTGCGAAATAAGTATTGCCAGAACTTAACCCTGAAACGGTATGTGTGAAAATGCCTGGTTCAGGACTCATGGTAACTGTATTGTCATTTATTGTGGGGGGATTGGTGGCGCCCCAGCAAAATCCCATTTCCTCTATATCAACGGTACTTCCTGACAGGTCTGCCATAAAGTATGCCTGGGCAGAACCAACGTAATCTACT
The DNA here is from genome assembly GCA_007694165.1 of Bacteroidota bacterium. Lineage (GTDB taxonomy): Bacteria > Bacteroidota > Bacteroidia > Bacteroidales > UBA7960 > SKVR01. The sequence continues at coordinate 7,745 of RECE01000290.1, read as the reverse complement.
TCTGTAATTTCTATTTCTGCCGGCCATTCAGTATCTATCTCATCGTCTTTTTCACAAGCTGAAAAAAACAGAAATGGCAGGGACAGAAAGATAAATAGAGTGAAGAATGAAATGGTTTGTTTTTTCATGGCAACTGATGGTTTTTGGTTTTGGATTGATGGTTGATAAAAATGGTTGGCTTAAAATTACTAAGATTTTTAATATATACAGCAGCGAATTATTGCAATACTTATATTGACAAATAATTTAACTAACTGAGTTTTGTTTATTTTATCCAAGAGCAAATAAATGCTAAACAACTGCAGGCAAACCTTTATTTGCGAAGATTCATAAGTCTCTTTTGTTCAGTATGCTATGGCACAAAGTTAATAACTTTCCCTGATTGTTAATAATCTGTCGTTAGTCTCAGTTGTTTTGTTGTTTATCTTCGCTTGAGAAACGATGACTCCAACCCTGTTTTCCTCAGGACAAGATATATTCAAGACATACTAACTTATTTTTAATACAAAATCCGAAATTATGGGCAATAGTGCAGGCTATCAGGCAGTTATAGATGAAAAAGAAAAAAAGGCTGAAGAAAGCAATATTTATCAGGAGGTACTGGGGAAAAGAGCACCCCAAAATCCTCCGATAGATACAGAAAAAGAAGAAAAAGCATCAGAAAATCAACCCACAGTTGCAGAAGAACGGAAAAAATATTCTTACAATGAAGCCGTTGAAAAATCCACGGCTTATTTTAAGGGAGATAACCTTGCTGCCGGAGTTTGGGTAAACAAGTATGCACTGAAAGATTCCGATGGTCATATTTATGAACTTACACCTGATGCGATGCATCGGCGTATTGCGGGAGAGCTGGCGCGCATCGAAAAAAAATATCCCAACCCTTTATCCGAAGAAAAGATTTTCTCCTTGTTGCAGAATTTTCAGTATATCGTACCCCAGGGTAGTCCAATGGCCGGGATTGGTAATCCTTTCCAGATCGGCTCTCTCTCCAATTGTTTTGTTATTGGCAATCGCAATGCCGATTCTTATGGAGGTATCATGAAAGTAGACGAGGAGCAGGTGCAGCTGATGAAACGGCGTGGCGGCGTGGGACATGATCTTTCGCACATACGACCCAAAGGGAGCCCGGTTAAGAACAGTGCGCTTACCTCCACCGGCCTTGTACCCTTCATGGAGCGATACTCCAACTCCACCCGCGAGGTTGCCCAGGACGGCAGGCGGGGGGCGCTTATGCTCAGTGTATCAATTACCCACCCCGACTCGGAAGGTTTTATCAATGCCAAGCTTGAAGAAGGTAAAGTTACTGGTGCCAATGTTTCGGTAAAAATCACCGATGACTTTATGAAGGCGGTAATAAACAATAAACCCTTTACTCAAAAATATCCCATAGAATCTGAAAATCCCACTTATGTAAAGCAAACTGATGCCCGTTATCTCTGGAACAAAATTGTTCACAATGCATGGCGTTCGGCCGAGCCGGGTATCCTTTTCTGGGATACGGTTATCCGTGAATCTATTCCTGACTGTTATGCAGATCTGGGTTTTACCACCGTTTCGACCAATCCTTGCGGAGAAATTCCCTTGTGTCCTTATGACAGCTGCCGGTTGCTGGCCATTAACCTTTTCGGCTATGTGAAAAAACCTTTCCATGCAGATGCTTCTTTTGATTTTGACCTTTTCAAAGAACATGTGCATTATGCCCAGCGCTTAATGGATGATATTATTGACCTGGAACTGGAGAAAATTGATGCCATTATTGCCAAGATCCAATCTGATCCCGAAGACCAGGAGGTGAAAAATGTGGAGCTGGATCTGTGGAAAAAAATCAGGGAAAAATGCATCCAGGGACGTCGTACGGGGGTAGGTATTACTGCCGAAGGAGACATGATTGCAGGATTGGGTTACAGGTATGGTACACCTGAAGCCTCTGATTTCTCTGTTAAAATTCATAAAACCCTTGCCATTGAAGCTTACCGCTCATCAGCTATTATGGCTGGAGAAAGAGGCCCTTTTACGGTATTTGATGCCAAACGTGAAGCCAATAATCCTTTTATTAACCGCTTGTTTGACGCTGACCCCTCCCTTAAGGAGCTCATGCTTAAAAACGGCCGCAGAAATATTGCGCTCCTTACCATCGCTCCAACCGGAAGTGTTTCATTGATGACCCAGACTACCTCAGGAATCGAACCTGTATTTATGGTTTCCTACAAAAGAAGAAGAAAAGTAAACCCCAACGACAAAAATGTCAAGGTTGACTTTGTGGATGAGGTAGGCGATCACTGGGAAGAATACAATGTGTTTCATCATAAATTTGAAGACTGGCTCACGGTTAATGGCTACGATGTAAAGGATGTGAAGAGGATGAAGCAGGAAGATCTCAACGCCATCATTGAAAAGTCACCTTATCATAAAGCTACGGCCAATGATGTAGACTGGGTGGCTAAAGTCTCTATGCAGGGCGCTGTTCAGAAATGGGTTGACCATTCCATCAGTGTTACAGTAAATATCCCCAATAATGTTACCGAAGATATGGTTGGCCAGATTTACCAGACTGCCTGGGAAAGTGGTTGCAAAGGGATTACAGTGTATCGCGACGGTTCCCGTTCTGGTGTTTTGGTTTCGGACAACAAAAAGGATATTGAAAGTGAGTTTAAAGAAACCAATGCACCCAAAAGGCCCAAGGTTCTGGATGCCGAAGTGGTTAGATTTAACAACAACTCCGAAAAGTGGGTGGCAGTTGTAGGCATTTTGCACGATCGTCCCTATGAGATATTTACAGGTAAAGCTGAAGGCTTTTACTTACCTCCCTATGTAGGAAAAGGTCGTGTCATTAAGAATAAACTATCCAATGGCGACAAACGCTACGACTTCCAATTCGATGATCTGGATGGGTACAAAATTACCATTGAAGGTCTTTCGAGAAGCTTCAATAAAGAGTACTGGAACTACGCCAAGCTTATTTCAGGAATCCTCAGGCACGGTATGCCACTTCCCTCAGTAGTAGATGTTATTGATGACATGAACCTGAGTGGCGACAACCTGCATACCTGGAAAAATGGTCTGGTGCGTGCCCTTAAACGATTTATCCCTGACGGAACCAAAGCCCAGGGACGTATCTGCAAATCCTGTAAACAGGAATCAGTAATTTACCAGGAAGGTTGCCTCATTTGCACCCATTGCGGCGAAAGCAAATGTGGCTGATGTTTTGGTTCCAAAAAATTTCCTTTTCATAGTTCTATCGGCCTGAATTATGAATTGAACCCTTTCGGATGTTTATCCGAAAGGGTTCTCCCTTTTTATGCTGTGTATAATGGTATTAACATTCTGTTTGTTGAATAATATCCCCAATATGTAGACTGAATGGGGCTTGAATTTGTTTTGCTTATCATGCATCATCGGGCAGTATTTTTCTGCGCTTCCTGCTGTTCATGGTACCTGGAGCTCACTTTTTGCTAATTGAAATAGTCATGGCATGATATTTCCTCTACAGTATGTGCAAATAGTTTAATTGCATATTGTCTAATTTAAATATTTACCATTATGAACAAGTTGAAAATTAAAGGAAACTGGAATGAAATGAAAGGTAAGTTAAAACAGAAATATTCTGCACTTACGGATGATGATTTGATGTATGCTGAAGGGAAGGAAGATGAATTGATCGGAAAACTTCAGAAGAAGTTGAATTTAGGACGTGAAGAAGTGGAAGATGAATTGAGTAAACTATAAATTGACCTGATGGGGCTGTCTTATATGGGTGAAATTATCCGGACGCTGAGCCTGTCGAAGCGCATAATAATTTGATAGACAGATATGGTTTCGACAAGCTCAACCACCAGATGATGGCTTTAAGACAGCCCCATTGTTCTGTTTAACCTTAAAAAACAATCGAAATGAAAGTTGTTGGAATTATTATCATCGTACTTGGACTGCTATTAACCATATTTACCGGAGTAAGTTTCAGAACCGAAGAAACGGTTGTGGAAGTGGGTGAATTTGAATTGACCCGGGAGGAGGAGCATGAAGTTAATTTCTACCCCTGGATAGGTGTTGCAGCCATGGTTGTGGGAGGTGTCATAGTTTTTGCCGGAAGGAAGAAGTAATCCCCGCGACTTGTAAATTCATTAGTATAAATCTTAAATACAAAAATCATGAACTTACTGTATTTTATTGCCGTCATCTTAGTTATACTCTGGGCAATAGGTTTCCTGGCCATGAATCTTGGAGCGCTGATCCATATATTGCTTGTATTTGCTCTTATTTCAATCCTGCTGAGGTTGATACGTGGAAGGGGAGTGTGACCGGAAGAATAGGTTCGGCCGATGTAAAATTGATTAAATAAAAAAAGCCTCCCGCGGGAGGCCTTTTTTTTTGCGTTCATTAATTATTATTCCTGTTCTCTGGAAATGTCTTCCAGGGTTTTGCCTTTGGTTTCTGTCACCATGCTGCGAACCACCAGGAATGCAACAACCCCAAATCCTGCATAGATACCATAGGATACCCCCAACCCAATGCTTGCCAGCATGATGGGGAAGGTAATGGTAATAAGGAAGTTGGAACCCCATTGTACAAGTCCTGCTACAGCAAGTGCTGCACCTCTGAATTTGTTGGAGAACATTTCTCCCAGCATCACCCACATAATAGGACCCCAGGTAAAAGCGAAAAATGCAATATAGCCATTGGCGGCTATAAGCGCATACAAGCCGTTGTTGCCCGGTAATACCAGGGTTCCGGCCTCACCAAGGGTTCCGGTTGAGAATAATATGGCCAGAACTCCCAGCATGAATGCTTGTCCTAATCCTCCGATCATCAGCAATAGTTTGCGGCCTAACCGTTCTACCAGTAAAATGGCTACAATCGTAAAAGCGATATTCACTGTACCGCTGATTACATTCTGCAACAGGGCATCCGCTTCAGTAAATCCGGCGGCCTGCCATAACACAGAGCCATAATAGAATACTACATTGATACCGGTAAATTGTTGCAATGCTGCCAGTGCAATTCCCACCCAAATAATGGGGTGTACTTTTCCGGTTTTGGAGTTGATAATGTCGCGCAGGCTGGGTTTTCGCTCACGATTTACAGTGGTTTTTATCTCTTCCACCTGCTTTTTTGCCAGTATGAGGTTGGTGAGTCTTGCCAGCACCTCAATTGCCTTTTCTGATTTGTTTGCAGCCACCAGGTAGCGGGGCGACTCAGGGATAAAAAGAAGGAAGAGGAAGAACAACGAAGCCGGGATCAGCTCCATCCAGAACATCCATTGCCAGGTTTGAAAACCCCACCAAAGTTCATGGGAAGCACCGCCGGAAATGTTGGCAAGGTTATAATTGCTGAAGAAAGCAAAAAACAGGCCCAGTACGATGGCCAGCTGCTGCAACGAGATGAGTTTGCCACGAATATGTGGTGGAGCAATCTCACCGATGTATGCAGGAGAAAGAATGCTGGCTGCGCCTACTGCCAATCCACCCAGAATACGAAACATCACAAATTCCGTTGAACTGGACGATACGCCCGAACCCCATGCGCTGACAATAAAAGCTGCGGCGGCAAATATCAATACATATTTACGGCCAAATTTGTCGGCCAGGGTTCCGGCAAAAAATGCACCCGCTGCACAACCCAGCAGCATCGATGCCACATTAAAACCAGTACCCACGGCATCTGAGTCGAATGCCCCTTGCAAGGCATCTACAGTGCCATTAATAACGCCGCTGTCAAATCCGAAAAGGAATCCCCCCAGAGCTGCTACTGCGGATAAAAAGATGATACGGGGCATATTGGCTTTGCCCTTTGTTTCTTGAGATAAATTGTTCATAGCTTGAATCTTGATTTTGAAATTATATTTAAATATCCATACTGAAACACAAATCCTTATCAGGAATTTGTGTATAGTGTGTTTGGTAACGCCTTAAATAATCATTGATTTTCAAACAAGGGTGTAAATATATGATATTTTTTCCGACACAAGCCTTTATGCAATGGCTTTCATTATTAAAAAATGAAAATTCGGATTGTTTTTGTTCGAATTCTCGTAAATTTGACGATTGATAGAATAGTCTTATTCTAATCAATACACTTAAAAAGTCTGGTCATGGAAAAAGGTAATTTAAAGAACTCTCAAAAACTATGGTTTTTTGCGGGACTTATACTTATGAATAGCATGTTTATGTCTTGCCAAAACGCTACTTCCGAAGAAAAATACATTGGAATTCAACTGTGGTCTGTCAGGACTGACATGGCCGAAGATCCTGCTGCAACCCTTGAGGCTCTTGCAGAAATGGGCTATGGCTTTATCGAAGCCGCCGGGTATAGCGAAGGCAGGTTTTACGGTATGGAACCGGAAGACTTTCGGGATCTTGTGGAGTCTTATGGTATGGATTTTCTCAGCTCTCATGTTATGCTGGGAATCGAAGAAATGAGCGACAGCCAGGTAACCCAATGGTGGGAGCAATGTATTGATGCGCATCAGCGTGCCGGGGTTACTTACCTGGTGCAGGCAGCCATGGGGCATCAGGCATCCCAAAACATTGATGTGCTCGACAGGTACATTGAAATGTTTAATACTGCAGGCCGTATGAGCAATGACGCAGGACTGCGATTTGGTTTTCACAACCATGCTGTTGAATTTGAAAGCCTTGATGGGGAAGTAATCTTTGATCGCATGCTGGAAAAAACCAACCCTGATTATGTCTTCTTTCAATTGGACCTTTACTGGATTGATAAGGGAGGTGCTGATGCGGTGGATTACTTTCAACGGTTCCCCGGTCGTTTTGATGTATGGCATGTAAAAGACCATGCTGAATTAGGCGCCAGCGGCGAAATGGATTTTGAAAGGACATTTTCTGCTAAAGAGAAATCGGGTATGGAGTATATCGTTGTTGAGGTTGAAAACTACAATTACGAACCTTTGGAAAGTGTACGAAAGAGCCTTGAATTTTTGATGAATGCCGAATATGTAAAGTAAACCGGTAAAGAAACTCCCCTAACTTAATAACAATAATAACCTGTTTATGAATAAACAAAATTATGCCCGCCCACAGCTCATTTTGCTGGTTGCTTTGCGGGTAGCCATAGGATGGCATTTAATGTATGAAGGCGTGGTTAAGATTTTTCAGCCTACCTGGTCATCCTATGGATATTTGATGGATAGCAAAGGCTGGTTTTCTGGCTTTTTTCAAAACATGGCTGCAAATCCCGGAGTGTTGAACGTGGTAGATTTTTTAAATGTGTGGGGGCTTACTCTGATAGGATTCGCTTTGATAACCGGACTGTTCAGTCGTGTGGCAAAAATCGGAGCGATGGTCATGCTTCTGTTTTATTTCATTGCACATCCTCCCCTTATGATGGCCGATTATATATTTCCCGGAGAAGGAAGCTATCTGTGGGTAAATAAAAACCTTATCGAATTGCTGGCTGTGGCTGTGCTGTTCGTGTTCCCTACCGGGCATATAATTGGTATTGACAGACTAATCAACAACTACAGGAAAAAATAATGGAAGAAAATAATCTCAACAAGGAAAATAAGGAAAATAAAAAAGGTATAGGAAGGCGAGACGTTCTGAAGAGCCTGGCAACACTCCCCGTTGCCGGAGCCTTGCTTTATGGAGCCTTCAGAAAGAAGCAACTGGAACACTACAAACACAGCGAACTCCTCAAAACCCTAAGCCTTGATACCGGCCCGGTGGAAGCTCCCTCAATCGTTGAAAAACGCAACGGCGATAGTTCTACCCTGCGCATAGGTATTA